>JAULVH010000022.1:0-12675 GCA_032111105.1 Burkholderiaceae bacterium
TTACCGATTCATAGTTAGGACAATTGGGGTTGGCGCCGCGCTCTAAAAGTAGTTTGAGTACGTCAGTGGTGTTATTCGATATGGCATTAAATAAGACGGTATCGCCGTCGCAGTCGGTGGCGTTGATATTTGCGCCCAGACTCAACATACATAAAATCATTTCTTCGGACGGTATATTGACTGCGCGAGCCAAAGGCAAATTACCGGCCGACTGTAGTTGGTTTATTACCTGAGGATTTTTTTTCGCAAGAGTATAGATTGCGTAAATATCTTTTCGCTCCATTCGAGCGGACAGTAATTGTCCCTTGAGGTAATCATCATCTGGTTTGGGCAGCAGCGTACGCGCCTTGGAATCTAATTCAATACCAGCAATAAGTAGCCGCGCTTTGTCTGTCGGGCTACCTTCCATTAATTTGATTGAATTAGTAAGCTCTAAATCTGCGACAGATTTCGGTGCATGTAAGGTTAACGGTTGTTGCAAATCGCCGCCTAGCAGTGTCATGCAATCACCACGTGCTAATCCTGCCAGATAAAACAAAGTTAAAGGATCGGGTTGCACATCATTGGATACGCACAACTCTAAATAACCCGCCATAACTTCAAATGAATAGCCGTAACTATTAGTAGAGGAAATTTTGGCGCTGGAATACACAATGAACCAGGCCGATTTCCACAGGGGTGTATCCGTTTTAATTTCTTCAGCTAATGCTTTTGCATGGCAGCTCAATATGTGAATAAAAGGAAGGGCTTTATATTTTGGAGAAATTTTTTCAACTGCCTTGCACAGCAGATTTTCTAACCACTCGCGAGTTGAGTGTTCACGTTCCGTTCCTACGCCCCCTAAGAAATGGTGAGTACGTTGGCCTTTGTTGCCAATACTGCGGCCATGCACGTGCAATAAAAGATGGTTGGATTTGTCGCTGCATAGGCCGAGTTTCTCACTCACAGAGGCGATAGCAGTTTTTGCTGTATCGAATTCAACGACATGAGCTTGGAGGTGACTATTTTTTCCTATCTTCGTACAAAATTTTATTGAGTTGGGATCTATGGTTTGATCATACAAATAAACAAAAGCAGGAGTGGCATCGGATGGGGCTAAGGATGGAATCTGAGCTTGCAGATTTAGCGCAGTGCGGGCGGCTTGCATGGCATTTTTCTCTCAAAAAATTACTCCAGATAAGGAGCTGAGCCTATGCGTACCTTTCAACCCGCCTAAGTTCCACTGTTGCGCGTATCGACCAGCGAGGGTCTGGGGGTAAGCTCTTGCCGAAAAAATTTTTCTACGGGTGGGTCGTCATGTACTGCCAACTGCAATTTGTGATCACTGGGGCGATGCAGCAGACGACATTCATCTCCGACGATTTCGGTGGTATGCCGTTCTATACCGTCTTTGCCTATCCATTTACGTGTTTGCAGATGGCCTTCCAAATAAATCAACGCGCCTTTTTTTAAATGCTGTGCGGCCATTTCCGCTAACCGTTTGTATAAAACGACACGATGCCATTCGGTGGCGTCTCGCCGCGCGCCGGTAGATTTATTTTTCCATGCCTCGCTGGTGGCCACCGATAAATGGGCGACCGGTTCGCCGCTGTTCATGGTGCGTACATCCGGATCCTGACCAAGATGGCCTATGAGTAGCGCTTTATTGAGTGTTCCAGTCATTGTGATTTCCATGAAAGAGCTGCAAAAGTAGGGGGACATGATGGCTGCTGGTTGAGGTCACGATGCTGTGATGATTCAACGCTCGGTTGAGGGCTGTGTGAGCTTGGGCAGACATGCCGCGTGTAGCGCTGTCTTGGAGGTAAATAGACTGGCAAAAATGTCTAGTCAGCCTGACACCTCGGGGTGTACAGTAACCACCGTAGCCGTCTGGCTACATGTGATTATTAAAAAAATAACTCGGATAAAAATAACTCGGCGCTTCGGTCAGCTGCCCAACTACGGGTTATGGGAGATGGGGTGGAAAAATTCTTCTCGGGCACCAGCCTGATCGATGTGGTTTTAGTGGCTACGTTGCTTGAGTGGGTGGCACTGGAAATCTGGTGGCGGCGCACAGGCAGAGGGCTTAATCCTGTTGAGATGCGTTTGGTGTTGTTGGCAGGGCTGGCATTAATGCTCGCAGTGCGCACCGTCATGATGCAATCACCCTGGTTTGTTACCGCCATGCTGTTGTCTGCCGCCGGTCTGGTGCATCTGGCTGATCTAAGGCGGCGCTGGTCTGCTTCATCTATCTGAGTTTTTGCGGAGAAGATTTTCATGCGTTTGAGTTTTCCTTTTTCTGCCATCGTAGGGCAGGAAGAAATGAAGCAAGCAATTTTGGTTGCAGCCGTTGATCCGGGTGTGGGCGGTGTGCTGGTCTTTGGTGATCGTGGCACCGGCAAATCCACCGCGGTGCGTGCGCTGGCCGCCATGCTTCCAAAAATGCGCGCTATGGCGCAGTGCCCCTATGGCTGTGATCCTGAGCCGGGCACACCTTCATGCAAGGCCTGTGAACCACTCAAAGCCAAAGGCCAACCCAAAACAGTGTTGCGCGATGTGCCGGTGGTGGATTTACCTTTGGGTGCAACCGAAGACCGTGTCGTGGGTGCGCTGGATTTGGAGCGAGCATTGTCTGATGGTGTAAAAGCATTTGAGCCCGGATTATTGGCGCGCGCTAACCGTGGTTTTTTGTACATCGATGAGGTGAATTTACTCGAAGATCATTTAGTTGATTTACTCATTGATGTAGCCGCCTCAGGCGAGAACATGGTTGAACGTGAAGGTTTATCCATACGCCATCCAGCGCGTTTTGTATTAGTCGGTAGTGGCAATCCCGAAGAAGGCGAATTGCGTCCGCAATTACTCGATCGTTTTGGTTTGGCCGTCGATGTGACAACACCAACCGATATCAAACTGCGCATAGAAGTCATTAAACGGCGCGACAGTTTTGAACGTGGCCCCGAAGCATTTACTGAGCAGTGGCGCAAAGAAGATGAAAAAATTCGACGTCGCATCGTCGCTGGCCGCAAGCGACTCGATCAGGTGCAAGTACCCGATGCCGTGCTCGAACGAGCTGCTCACTTGTGCATGACACTGGGCACCGATGGTTTGCGTGGTGAGTTGGCGTTAATGCGTGCTTCGCGTGCATTAGCCGCTTTTGAGGGTGATGCCATCGTCAATGACACGCACTTAAAACGCATGGCAGCACCTGCCTTGCGCCATAGACTACGTCGCAATCCTTTGGATGATTCCGGCTCCGGAACGCGCGTTGCGCGTGCAGTTGATGATGTGTTCGCATCTGGTGCTGCAGGGCGCTAAAGCAAAAGGCGTTTAATCGGCAATGTCTGCTTCCAGCAAAATTTCAGAGCATCACGACACACCTGGCCCATGGTCGCTGGCCGTTCAGGCGGCGGCTTTGCTGGCTATCAATCCGCAGGGCTTAGCGGGCGCGCGCGTGCACGCAGGTGCAGGCCCGGTGCGTGATGCCTGGTTGAGTTTGCTGCAATCGTTCATGGGCGACACTGCGTGGAAACGCATGCCAGTCACGATTACAGATGAACGTTTGTTAGGTGGTTTAGATTTGTCGGCCACCTTATCTGCAGGTCGTCCAGTTTTGCAGCAAGGCGTATTAGTTGATGTGAATGGTGGCACGTTAGTACTGGCTATGGCTGAACGACTGCCTACAGCCACCAGCGCCAAGCTGGGGCATGTGATGGATAGCGGTGAAATTCATATCGCACGTGATGGTATAGATCAGCGGCGTGATACACGCTTTGTAGTGATTGCATTAGATGAAGGTGTAAGCGAAGAAGAAGTCGTGCTACCGGCACTACGTGATCGCCTTGCCTTTGATTTGGATTTGCGTTCAGTCTCGTGGAAAGAAGTGCGCGATTATCCTGCCAACGTTATTTCACCTGCAGAGATCGTATCGGCGCGTGCACGCTTAGCTAGCGTTACAGTGGCCGATGAGTTAATCGAAGCGGTATGCGGTACAGCGATGGTGTTGGGTGTGGATTCAGCGCGAGCTAGTTTAATGACTATGGCTGCTGCGCGTGCTAACGCTGCATTACATGGTGATCTCGATGTGGGTGGCGATGATGTGCGTGTAGCAGCCGAGTTGGTGCTGGCACCACGTGCAACACGTTTACCACCATCACCACAAGACTCGGCAGAAGATCACGAATCTGAACCATTACCTGATTCGCCACCTGAGTCTCCAGAAGAAAATCAACCACCGTCGGAATCTGATCCCGACACAGCGACTGTGCAAGATCCGCAAGCACTTGAAGATCAACTACTCGAGGCCACTAAAGCATCCATACCTGCAGGCTTGTTGTCGCAACTACTCGCCGGTGGCGTGCGACGTCGTGCGAGTAGCGGTAAATCAGGAGCGGCAGTAAAAGGTGGTTTGCGCGGCAGGCCGTCGGGTTCGCGTCGTGCAGTACCTGCGCATGGTAGCCGTTTGCATTTAATGGATACCTTGCGCGCAGCAGCACCCTGGCAAAAAATTCGCAAAGCCACATCAAAAAATCAGCTGGCAAAAATTCAGGTGCGTGCAGAAGATTTTCATGTGGCGCGCATTAAGCAAAAAACAGCCACCATTACCTTGTTTGTGGTGGATGCATCGGGTTCATCTGCACTGAATCGTTTATCCGAAGCTAAAGGCGCAGTTGAGTTGTTGCTGGCTGATTGTTATGTGCGTCGTGATCAGGTCGCCTTAATTGCATTTCGCGGCAAGCACGCTGAATTGTTATTACCACCTACGCGTTCACTGGTTCGGGCTAAACGTACCTTATCGGGTTTGCCTGGTGGTGGCGGCACGCCACTTGCGACTGCAATTGATACAGCAGCGTCGGTAGCAGAAAGTTTGCAGCGACGTGGTATGTCACCTGTGATTGTATTGCTCACGGATGGGCGCGCAAATGTTTCTCGCAATGGCAGTGGAGGTCGTGAATTGGCTCATGCTGATGCGATGGAAGCCGCGCGTCAGTTAGCTGCAATGCAAGCGTCGGTTTTATTTATTGATACCTCGCCCAATCCACAACAACCTGCAGCAGAACTTGCAGCAGCTATGCGTGCGCGCTATATGCCGCTACCGTTTGCAGGTGCAGCGACGGTGTCGCAAGCAGTTCGCGTAGCGGCACTTGATGGAGTACGCTGAAGTGAGCCAGCGCTTGAACTGGGAAACCGATGGTCGCGATTGGCCTAATCGATCGCATAGCCAATTTATTACTGCAGCGGGCCTGAGCTGGCATGTGCAGCAATTCGGATTAACGGCGACGACCGAATTCAATACCAAAAAAATTCTTCTCATACATGGCACCGGATCGTCAGCGCATTCATGGCGTGATGTAGCGCCTTTACTGGCGCTGCGCTATCAGGTGTTAGCGATTGATTTGCCGGGTCATGGATTTACGTCTATGCCGCCCGCCGAAGATCAATCGCTAAACGGAATGGCGCGCAAGGTGGGTGAATTAATGCGTGTAATGTCGTTTGAGCCCACGATGGTGATAGGACATTCTGCGGGTGCTGCAGTGGCAGCACGCATGATATTGAATGGCGCTATCTCACCAACAGCGATGGTGAGTATCAATGGCGCGTTTTTGGGTTTTGGTGGATTGGCAGGACAAATTTTTTCACCGATTGCGCGTTTGCTTGCAGCAGGACCTTTTGCATCACGCTTGTTTGCCTGGCAGGCGAGTGATGCAAGCATTGTTGAAAAACTGGTGCGTAGTACCGGATCAGTGCTTGATCCTCTAGGTATGAAATTGTATGCACAACTAGTTCGTAATCCTGGCCATGTATCTGCAGCGCTCGCCATGATGGCGCATTGGGATTTAGATGCGCTAGAGCGTGATTTACCTGAACTAAGATTACCTGTGTGGTTGGCCGTTGCAGAGAATGATCTGACGGTGCCGCCCTCACAAGCTACACAGGTGGCACGACTGTTACCGAACGCACACCGTGTGATGTGGCCTATGCTGGGCCATCTTGCTCACGAAGAGAGCCCAGCACAATGCGTGAAGTTGGTGGATGAAGTGATGAAAAGCTGATTGTCCTCACTTGAAACAGATTAGGGCATCAGCGCATCGATGACGGCTTTGGGATTGTGTTCAATTACATTCAACAATACTAGCGCTGGACCATGTGGCGCTCTGTCGCCGCGCTCCCAGTGACGTAATGTCGTTGTAGAAAACCCGAAGCGCGCAGCGAACTGCTCTTGCGTCATTCCTATCTTTGAACGCAATGCTTTAACGTCAACAGGACGCGGGCGATCAATACGTGTGCCGGGCGCACCACCTTCTGCATGCGCTATCGCTTCTTGTAAGCCTTTTTTTATGCTGTCGAATGCTTTGCTCATCGTTGTTTCATTTACTAAATTTTAAACTCAGGAAGTGCGGCAACAGTAAGCATAATGGTCGAACACTAATCCATTGGGATGGTAAATTCAAGTGAGTAATTCGATTATTCTTTTTACCCGACCGAACCTCTTACATCCGCTTAAGCAGCACTCCTCCTATCGCTATTGGCCCTGTGCTCGCGCCTTGTAATTGAAATACACCGGCGATTTCTGCCGGGCCGGTGCCGCTGCTACCAGCGCCGACTGCGCCATAAAAACGACCTGATGCACCGCCACTCATCGTGCTGTTAGACGCAATGCCGCTGAAGTAGTTAGCGAATTCCGCTGTACCGATAGTGAGGGTGCTGGTGAGCGACACTGGAACAACATCCAAACTACTTTCATCAACGCGTGTGCCACTAAACGTGAGTGTGATGGTGCGGGCAGAAAAATTGACAGTGGCTTCTACTTGGCCAACGATGGCGCGCGCATCCTGATTTTTATCGTAGGTGAACCAACCCTGTAAGCTGCCCGCGTAACGCACGGTGCCAGAAGTTGGCATTGCAGTGGGTGCAGAGGCTTCACCAAACGCGACAAAGCCACGACGCATTTTGTTGTGTTCGTAATTGCCACCCCATTCATTAATCATCACCGTATCTTGCGTGAGCCAACTACTGACATTGGCGCTGCCAAAACTCCACTGGTGATAATCGCGATACCCCTTAAAGCCCGGATAAGAAACACCTATGCCATCGGCACTTGATAGCAGTACTAAATTGCCATTGGCATCGACACCGTAGCCAGCTTGCGTTGCGCCATCTTCATGCAGGCGTGCAGCCCAGGCAGTGTCGGGTGTCGTGCCGCCAGTGCGCCAGTCACCGGCTTTTACATGGATGCCCGTGGATTCAACCGAAGGGCAGGTAGGATAGTCAGAGGGGCAGCGCACTGGTTCGGTACGCGGAAAATAAATATTGTTAGCGTAATTAGCCTGAGTGCCCGCGGCACCCTTGATGGCGTAATCGTAAAAATTAATATCCGTGGGCGGCGGTAGTGGCAGCAGCGTAGCGATACCGGCGCTGTTGAGTTGTACTCGCCCCTGATTTTTCCCAAAGGTTTCGATGATGAGAGGGCGTTCCGTTTTGCCATCCCATGAGAGTCCGAATTTGGATAGCAAGAGCGTGACCGCCGTTGTTTGGCCAGTTGTATCGCGCTTAACGCGCACATCAGCCAAACCTCCGGTGGCGGGTTGCAAACCATAGGCCGTGCCCGTCGATGGATTGGGCTGCAACAAATCATTGGTCGAGATGGCGTAGGTCTGAACTCCTGAGGAAGTCACGGCGATGCCGTTTTCGCTGCGGATGATGCTATCGCCGCTGCATTGCGTTCCTGTTTCCGGGCAACTGGTGCTGCCACCGGCGCTTTGTGGTGTGGCGAGACCGGAATCACCACTACTGCCGCCGCAGCCAGCCAGCGCCAGTGTGACGAGCAGCAGCGCGTGCGCGCCGTAATACGACCCAAGCTTCCCCATGGTTTCTCCCTGAATTTTTCGTCGTTGACTCCGGTGGCCTTCACCGGAAAAACGAGACCTTAGGCGATCACTCACAGAGCTTTTTTGCGCATGCACAAGCGTACTGAAAGCCAACGTCGCTGGGTGAAGAAGATTTATGAATTGATAAGCCCAGAGCTCAACCGGGGAGATTTGTGTCTATTTTGCTTGACACAACTTTGTGACAGCTTTAAGTTACACCGATAGCGGGGGCACGAGCCCCTAATCGCCCGACGGAGAAGATATGGACAATACAGAGCGTATTGAGGCAGCACTGGTTGCTGCAGTGGCTGCCCAAGAGGGACCTCACGGCCCGCCCAAATTGGCGGCAGCTATTCGTCACTCGGTATTTCCGGGTGGCGCACGTATACGTCCTCACCTGACTTTAGCGGTGGCTCAGGCCTGCGGTGCTGATGATTTGAACATTGCTGCTGCCGCTGGCGCTGCTATAGAACTCATGCATTGCGCTTCGCTGGTACACGATGATTTGCCTTGTTTTGATAATGCAGCGACCCGGCGCGGTCGTCCCTCTGTTTTTGCTGCCTACGGCGAACGTCTGGCGGTTTTGGCGGGCGACGCACTGATTGTGGCGGCGTACCAAAGTCTGGCTGCTGTTGCCAGCGCCAAACCAGAACGGCTGGGCCCGCTGTTCGCTACCCTGTCTGCGGGTGTTGCTGCGCCTTCGGGCATAGTGGCCGGTCAGGCCTGGGAATGCGAGCCGCGCGTAGCACTGACTGAATATCAGCGCGCTAAAACCGGTGCTCTGTTTGTGGCGGCCACCGTCTCCGGCGCGCAAGCTGCTGGTGTAGCCGCGGATCCATGGCGCGCTTTGGGTGAATGGTTGGGCGAGGCGTATCAGGTAGCCGACGATATACGCGATGTGGCTTTAGATGCCGAATCGCTAGGCAAGCCCAAAGGGCAGGACGCAACGCATGGCCGCCCTAGTTCGGCTGCTGAGCTGGGCTTGTCGGGCGCGATACAGTATTTCGATCAGTTGATTGCCTATGCCAGCGCATCGATTCCTAGCTGCCGTGGTTCGGCGCAGCTGCGCACGCTGGTGCGTCAAGAATCTAAGCGATTGGTTCCTGTTGAGCTCACCCGTCGGGTAGCCCCGACGGTGACGCGGATAACGGCGTAATGCATGTCAGCGGCCACGCTCACCATTTCAGATTGGTTGCTGGGTTGGCGTGACCGGCTGCTCTCTAGCCCCGCGTTTCATAGGGCGGCCTCAGGTTTTGCGCTCACGCGTCCGATCGCGCATCGTCATGCGCGCGAGGTATTCGATCTGGTCGCGGGCTTTGTCTATTCGCAGGTGCTCGCCGCTTGCGTAAAGCTGGATTTATTCAAAACGCTTTCACATGGGCCGCAAAGTTTGTCTGCGCTGGCGCATCAGTTTGGTATGACTCGTGAATCAGCCGAACGTCTGTTAGTAGCAGCGCAGTCCCTCAAGTTGGTAGAAAAACGTGGCCTAGATGCCCAGGGCGAGCAGCGCTACGGACTGGGTATGTTGGGCGCGCCCTTAGTCGACAATGAAGCAGTGATTGCTATGGTTGAACACCATTCGGTGTTGTATGCCGATCTGGCCGATCCGCTGGCGCTGTTGCGCGGCATAGGACCGCCACCATCCCTCTCAGAGTATTACCCCTACACCGCCGATTCGGCGCTCACCGGTGCAGCCGAGATCGCGCCTGAAAAAGTTGCGAGTTATTCGCGCTTGATGTCTGCCTCGCAGCCCTTGGTGGCGGCTGAAATTCTGGATGCGTTTTCATTTAGTGGCCATCGTCATTTGCTGGATGTGGGCGGTGGCGAAGGGCGATTTTTGGTGAGTGTGGCCGAGCGCCATCCGCACTTGAAAATGAGTTTGTTTGATTTGCCGCCCGTTGCAGCCAATGCGCAGCAGCGCTTTCAAACCGCAGGTATCAGCAACCGGGCGCAAGCGCACGGCGGTAACTTTTTGGCCGATACGCTACCAACCGGGGCCGACATCGTCTCGCTGGTACGAGTCATTCACGATCACGACGACCAGCGTGCGAGCACTATTTTGAGTTCGATACGGCGTGCATTGCCCACCGGCGGAACACTGGTGCTGGCTGAACCCATGTCGGGTACACCCGGTGCTGAAGCGATGGGCGACGCCTATTTCGGCTTTTACCTGTTGGCCATGGGCCGCGGTCAGGCGCGCACGGCCGAGCAGTTGAGTGATCTGCTCAAGACGGCGGGCTTTGGAAAAATCCGTCTGCTGCCCACCCGTATCCCGCTGCAAGTGCGCATGTTGGTGGCCGAAGCAGTCTGAGTTTCCCCGATAGTGTTACCGCTTTAATAAAAATTTAAATATAAAAAAAGTAACACCCCAAGAATCTGCCCATAGCAGATGAAGGGTTTATGTAATTATTACTTGACAGCACAAAGCGTCAGCTTAGAATGACACATCACCCTGAAAAGGATGTCGGCTCGTCCGCGTCGCTTCAGGAACGGGAAATCGGCATCCGCCGCCACAACTAAAACGACAGGTTCGCAATGAACAACCTGCACTACGAGACAAGTGAGCAACTAGAACGCCGGGGGAGTGCTGTATGAACGCGCACGCCGTGGTGGTCGAAGAGCCGCACAAGCTCCATGTCAGAGAGCTTGCACTCGTTGAGCCGACGGATAACGACCTGGTCGTTGATATCCACTGGAGTGGTATTTCTACGGGTACAGAAAAGTTGTTGTGGTCTGGCCGTATGCCGACCTTTCCGGGCATGGGCTATCCGCTGGTGCCGGGCTATGAATCAGTCGGCCGCGTAGCGCAAGCCGGTCGCAGCACAAATTACAAAGAAGGCGAGCTGGTGTTTGTACCCGGCGCGGCTTGTTTTGGTGAAGTTAAAGGTTTGTTTGGTGGTGCAGCTTCGCGCGTCGTAATACCGGCCTTGCGTGCACTGCGCATATCCGATCAGTTGGGCGAGCGTGGCACGTTGCTGGCGCTGGCTGCGACGGCGTATCACGCCAACGTGGTGCCAGGATCTACACCTGGAACAACCGGGCCCGAACTCATTATTGGCCATGGCGTACTTGGTCGCATGATTGCTCGTCTGGCCGTGATCGCTGGTGCTAAACCCGTGGTGTGGGAGACCAATCCTGATCGCCGTTCTGGTGCATTGGGTTACGACGTGATTGATCCTAAAGATGATCCACGTTCGAACTACCGATCAATTTGCGATGTCAGTGGTGATCCCAAAGTTTTGGATTCATTAATTGCGCGTGGTGCAGCAGGCTGCGAAATCGTACTCGCTGGTTTTTATGACCAGCCACTGTCGTTTTCGTTTGCTCCTGCATTTTTACGTGAAGCGCGTATGCGTGTAGCAGCGCAGTGGAAGCCACAAGATTTAAACGCCGTAAAAGAATTAGCTGAATCAGGCCGGTTGTCGCTTGATGGATTAATTACACACCGCAGTAACCCGCAGAATGCCAATGAAGCCTACCGCACGGCATTCACCGACCCCGCCTGTCTGAAGATGATCCTCGACTGGAGAACTGCATAATGAGTACGCCTAACCAACATCAGGCAGCACCACTGAATTTCATACAAAAAGATCGCTTGCGCGCTGAAGCAGCGATAGAGCCAGAACCGGTACATACCGGCGAGCCTACTAAAGAAACGCAAATCATCGCGATCTACGGTAAAGGCGGCATAGGTAAAAGTTTTACGCTGGCTAATCTGTCGTACATGATGGCGCAGCAAGGTAAAAAAGTTTTGTTGATCGGTTGCGATCCAAAAAGCGATACCACCTCGTTGCTGTTTGGCGGCAAAGCTTGCCCCACGATTATTGAAACCTCATCGAAGAAAAAACTCGCTGGCGAGCCAGTGTCGATTGGTGATGTTTGTTTCAAACGCGATGGTGTGTATGCGATGGAATTAGGCGGCCCTGAAGTGGGTCGTGGTTGCGGTGGTCGCGGCATCATTCACGGTTTTGAGCTACTCGAAAAACTCGGCTTTCATGAGTGGGGTTTTGATTACGTCTTGCTCGATTTCTTGGGCGACGTGGTGTGCGGTGGTTTTGGTTTGCCGATCGCACGTGACATGTGTCAGAAAGTGATCGTCGTCGCCAGTAATGATTTGCAGTCGCTGTATGTGGCTAACAATGTGTGCTCGGCCGTGGAGTATTTCCGCAAGCTGGGCGGCAATGTAGGTGTGGCCGGTATGGTGATTAATAAAGATGATGGCACGGGTGAAGCACAAGCCTTTGCTACGCATGCAGGTATACCGGTGTTGTCTGCCATACCTGCAAACGAAGATATACGCCGCAAGAGCGCAAGCTACGAAATCATCGGCCGTCCTGAAAGTCAGTGGGGCGAGTTGTTTGCCACCCTGGCACAAAACGTCGCTGATGCACCGCCGGTACGTCCTAAGCCTATGTCGCAAGACGAGTTACTTGGATTGTTTTCTGCCGATACAGTGGGCCGCAACGTTGTGCTCGAGCCAGCCACCATCACCGACATGATGGGCAAAGCAGAAATCATCAAACAAACCCTTGAAGTTGTTTACGACGAGGTGTAATCGATGAGTCATCCTGTCATACCTATCGTAGCTAATCCCGACGCCTTAAGCGGCGATGGTATGGGTTGCCATTCGGGTAAAGATCAGATGACGGCTGCTGCGCGCGCTGCAGGCAAAAGTGCAACGCTCGATCAGTACGCACAAGATTATCCTAAAGGTCCGCACGATCAGCCACAGAGCATGTGTCCGGCGTTTGGTTCATTGCGTGTGGGTTTGCGCATGAAGCGTACTGCCACCATACTTTCTGGTTCGGCTTGCTGCGTCTATGGTTTG
>JAULVH010000022.1:12685-13246 GCA_032111105.1 Burkholderiaceae bacterium
TTATGTACCGTTTGATTCGGAATCACTGGTTACCGGCAAATTATTTGAAGACATACGCGATGCAGTGCATGCCGAAGCAGATCCTGCTCGCTATGACGCCATCGTCATTATCAATTTGTGTGTGCCGACAGCCAGTGGCGTTCCATTACAAATTCTCCCTAAAGAAATTAATGGTGTGCGCGTCATAGGTATAGACGTACCTGGTTTTGGTGTGCCTACGCACGCTGAAGCAAAAGACGTATTAGCGGCAGCGATGTTGCGTTATGCACGTAATGAAATTGGTGCAGGCCCAGTCGCCGCACCAGCTAATCGCATCACCGACAAACCAACGGTCACGCTGTTGGGTGAGATGTTCCCGGCAGACCCGATGATCATAGGCATGATGCTTAACCTGATGGGTTTAGCTGCGGGCCCGGTGGTACCTACGCGTGAATGGCGTGAGCTGTATACCGCGCTCGATTGCGCGGCAGTAGCTGCGATTCATCCGTTTTACACCGCAAGCTTGCGTGAATTTGATGCCGCAGGTCGTGTCGCTGTGGGTTCAGCGCCGGTGGGTCATGA
>JAULVH010000023.1:0-3045 GCA_032111105.1 Burkholderiaceae bacterium
GGCAAGTGCTCATTCGTCCAGTTACAGGCTGCCGTTATATTTGAACTAGACTGAGCGCTGCGTGATTGTAGTACAGCCTGTCGTGAAAAGAAGTTCAAAATTTTTAATGCGTTTGTCTTTGTAAGGGCTGACGCTGCGATAATCTTAGTTGCAATTTATTGCGTTGTTTTTTTGCTTGCAACTGCAAAGGATAGGGAAATGTCACAAGGACTTGCCAAAGACAGTCTCGTGGGTGTAGTTGGTAGCGGTGCTATGGGTACGGGCATAGCGCAGGTAGCCGCTGTTGCCGGGCATACGGTCATGCTGTTTGATGCGCGCGAGGGCGCAGCGCAAGCGGCATGCGATGCCATACGCAAGGTATTAAGCACCCTGGTTGAAAAAGGGCGTATGCCTGCCGATCAGGCGAGTGCGGCGGGTTCGCGTCTGCGTGCAGCATCGTCAATTGATGAATTTAAACCAGCCTCTTTGGTAATTGAAGCTATCGTAGAAAATCTGGAAGCTAAGCAGCAGTTATTTGCTTTGCTAGAGGCCGTCGTTACACCCGACTGTGTGTTGGCAACAAATACCTCGTCAATTTCAATTACATCGATAGGTGCCAAGCTTTTACACCCAGCGCGCCTAGTGGGTATGCATTTCTTTAATCCTGTGCCCTTGATGGCACTGGTAGAAGTCATCAGCGGCTTGGCGACCTCCTCATCGGTAGTTGATTGCATAGACGTAACCGCTAAAGCCTGGGGCAAGTTGCCGGTACGGGCAACATCCACTCCCGGATTTATTGTTAACCGGGTGGCGCGGCCCTTTTATGCAGAAGCCTTACGTCTTTTGCTTGAGCAAGCAGCTGATCCGGCATCAATTGATGCTGTGATGCGCGATGCAGGTGGCTTTCGTATGGGGCCATTCGAGTTGATGGATTTAATCGGACATGATGTCAATTTTGCTGTTACGCAGTCTGTGTTCGAGGCGTACTACAACGATCCACGATTTGCGCCCTCTGTGATTCAAAAAGAATTATTGAATGCCGGATTTT
The DNA here is from genome assembly GCA_032111105.1 of Burkholderiaceae bacterium. GTDB lineage: Bacteria > Pseudomonadota > Gammaproteobacteria > Burkholderiales > Burkholderiaceae_D > Pernthalerella. Next base: position 1,028 of record JAULVH010000023.1, read on the forward strand.
TAGGGCGCAAATCAGGTCGGGGTTTTTATGCGTATGGTCCGGACATGCCAGCACCCACACCACAACACTATGCTGATAGTACATATAGCGGCAAACCTTCATTCAATCGCCATGCTCCAGTAGCAGTAGCTATTGCTAATCGATTAGTCGCCGCTGGTCATGAGGTTGATTGGCACGAAGCGGTTGGCGATAACACACCATTAATCACTCTGCATGGTGCATCGCTGTATTTAACCGATGGGCGCAGTGCAACCGTGCGCGCAGCCGAATCAGGCCAGGCCGACACAGTACTTATAGATTTGGCCCTCGATATCGATACCTGTACGCGCTTAGCAGTTGCAGCAGCTGATCAGTGCTCCTCGGCTGCACAATCAGCACTAGTTGGCGTGTTGCAGGCGGCGGGCTATCGAATAACGATGCTGCGTGATGTTCCCGGCATGGTAGTGATGCGCACCGTAGCCATGTTGGCGAATGAAGCAGCGGACGCAGTTAATCAGGGAGTGTGCAGCGCAGCTGACGCTAATCTGGCAATGCAAAAAGGGGTGAACTATCCCGTGGGGCCGCTCGCATGGGCTGAGCGCATAGGTCTAGATTTTGTTAAGCGCGTATTACATAACTTGGCAGCCGAATATGGCGAAGATCGTTATCGCATCTCGCCGCTAATTCGCCGTAAGGTGGCCAGTGGTAAGCCGTTTTGATTCACTGGTTGGCAATGAATTGCGCAACCGTGTTTATTAATGTTTCGGGTTGATCGCGGTGAGGTGAGTGTCCGCAGTCGGGTAGTGCAACGGTAATCGTATGCGGCAAGAGTTCATGTATACCCGTGATTTGTCGCAGCGTTCCATACTCATCTTGCTCACCCTGAATTGCCAGCAGTGGGCATGTTATTGATGGCAATGTAGATTCTATAGACCAGTCACGAAAGGCTGGATTTAGCCAGGCATCGTTCCATCCAAAAAAAGCAGAATCCACATCATCATGGTAACGAGCGAGTTTCTCGCGCAGCCCCTGATGCTCAAAGGCGTCACGTGCGAGTTCTATGCTGCTAATGCTGATGTCTTCCACCATGATGTGGGGAGCGACAACGATAGCACCCGCGCACTGTTGTATATATCGTGAAGCGTATAGCAAAGCTATCGAGCCGCCATCACTATGCCCAAACAGCCAGGGCTTGTTCACATTAAGCGTCGATAGCAGTGCTGGTAATACTTCCCACGCCTGCTGATGCATGAAGTCGGTACCCCAATATTCAGTACTATTGCGCGCAGTCGAGGCACCATAACCAGGGCGGGAATACACTAATCCGCGCATGTGCAAACGCCGGCACAGGATCTCTGGAAAATCTTTCCACAGCGCGACCGAACCCAGGCCTTCATGCAGAAACACCATCACCGGTGCAGTGGTTGATGTGTCGCCTACCCAGCTATATTCGATGCGGATATCGCGTTGTTTCCAATTCAACTCGGCGTGCATACAGCGTCCGGAAAATTTTATAACTCGCGTAATCGAAAGCGTTGTATCTTGCCGGTGGCTGTTTTAGGCAGATCATCGACAAACATGATTTCACGCGGATACTTGTGTGGAGCGAGACGAGTTTTTACAAATACTTTTAATTCAGCTTCCATGGTTGCGACATCGTGAGTTGTGCCGTGCAACACCACATACGCTATGGTTTTGATTAAACCTTGTCCATCGGGTTTGCCTACCACTGCACATTCCAGTACAGCGTCATGTCCCATCAGAGCGGATTCAACTTCTATGGGTGAGACATATTGCCCACTGACTTTAAGCATGTCATCACTACGGCCGGCGTAAATGTAGTAACCCTCTTCATCAAGAATATATTTATCACCGCTTTTTACCCATGGGCCCTGAAAGGTGGCAATAGATTTAGTGCGATCAGCCCAATATAAATGCGCAGCGCTAGGGCCTTTAATGTACAGATCACCTACATTGCCCACCGATACGGGATTACCCAACTCATCGCGCAATTCGACTTCATAGCCAGGTACAGGTGT
>JAULVH010000023.1:3055-5433 GCA_032111105.1 Burkholderiaceae bacterium
TGTACCCGTTGTGCCATAACGTACCTTGCCCGATCGATTCGATAGAAAGATATGCAGCATCTCGGTCGAACCTAGTCCATCCAATACATCGGAGTCAAAATGCGCACTGAATTTTTCGCCTATTTCTCGCGGTAATGCTTCGCCAGCAGAGACGCATAAGCGTAGAGCTACTTGAGATTTTTTTGGTAAATCAGCCGCCGCTAGCATAGCGACATACAGCGTAGGAACACCATAAAAAACAGTAGGCTGATGTTTAATCAGCCTATCGAACACGGAAGCCGGTGTAGCTCGTTCTGCCATGAGCACTGTGGATGCACCGACGGAGAGTGGAAAGGTCAGCGCATTACCTAAGCCATAGGCAAAAAATAATTTTGCCGCAGAAAAAACCAGATCATCTTCTCTTAAATCCAATACCGGCTTGCCATACAACTCGGCAGTCCAGTGCAAATTGGCGTGCGTATGCACAGTACCTTTGGGCTGACCAGTTGATCCGCTGGAGTAGAGCCAAAACGCGAAGTGATCTGCATGCGTATCAGCATGTTGATCAATAGCCAGTGCATTCGCATCGAGCAGGGTATGGAAAGCGATTTCGCTGTCGCTGTTACTGTTGCTTTGATGGTGACCTGATATCACGATGGGTATGATCCGATCTGACTGCGCCAGTGCATCTTTAACCGTAGCCAGCAGCGCCGCAGATACAAAAATCATCTTCGCGTCGCTATGCTTAATCATGTAAGCATAGTTATCTGCAGGTAGCAGGGTATTGACCGGCACCGGGATCACACCGGCAAACAGCGCACCTAAAAACGCAATCGGCATGTCTATGCTGTCATGCATGACAAGTAGCACCCGTTGTTCGGGTTGTATGCCTTGCGCTAATAGCCCGGCTGCAAATTGACGTACTTTGAGATCAAGCTCGCCATAGCTGATTTCGCTGTGATCGTCGCGAAAGGCGAGCTTATTTTTTCTATTCTGATTAAGCGTCAGAATATGATGCGCAAAGTTAAAGCGCTGCGGTAAATCAGCGTGTTCTGCGGTCATGCGGTTGTCTCCTCCAGCCGGCTTTATTTTTTATGCGCCTGGCTTTGTATCAAAACTGATTTTTTCAGCTCTCTATTTTTTATACATTCCAAGGTGTGCTGTGCTTAGTGAGTAGTTCCAGTACAGATGCCGGAGCTTGTATGGCGCTCTTGCGGTGATAAAAATTCAGTGCTCGCAATCCACCCAGTTCTTCACCACCGCCTGCGCGGCCCGGGCCACCGTGTATGGAGGCGGGCATGACATTGCCATGGCCAGTATGAGTTTTGCTAACCTCAGGACTTACTACATGTACCCGGCCGTGAGAAGCAGCTACCTGCTCGGCTACGTTAGCCATCCATTGCGTATCGGCGCTATAAATGGATGCGACTAACGAGCCCTGACCACGGTGCGCGATATCGACAGCATGATCTGCATCACGATAACCAATCAGGCTAGCGACGGGGCCAAACACTTCATGACGATGCACGTCAACAGCAGCATCCGCATCACGTACACCGAGCAGTGTGGGTGCTACGCAGGCAGACTTCGCACCAGCATCCAGTAGCGGCTGAGCTGCGCCATCAAATAACACGCTAGCTTCGGATTTAAGACGATGCAAACCTTCCTGCACGCTATCGAATTGATCGCGGCTAACTAAAGCACCCATAGCCGTTTCCGAGTTACGCGGATTACCTACGCGTATAGCGGCTAGTTTGCCGGCGACCGCTTCAGCAACGGCATGCATATAGGCTTTAGGAACGAGTGCACGACGTGGCGCAGTACAACGCTGTCCACTTTTAATCGTCATGTCACGCGCAAGATTATCGACATACAAATCAAATGCAGCGCTGCCAGGTGTGGCGTCTTCACCGAGTAGGGTGACATTTAAACTGTCGGCTTCAATGTTGGCGCGTACTGAGTCGCGCGCAATGGCAGCATGTGCGCGTATCGTTGCAGCGGTATCGGCAGAGCCTGTAAACGAGAGCACATCAAACGGTGTTAACGCATCTAACAATCCGGTTGAGTTGCCGCAAACGATAGACAGCGCTCCTTTAGGCAGCACTCCCGCGGCAATAACATCACTGACCATGCGATGCGTAAGCCATGCGGTGACGGTAGCGGGCTTAATGACGACAGGCACACCCGAGAGCAGGGCAGGTGCTGCTTTTTCCCACAAGCCCCAACCAGGGAAATTAAACGCATTAATAAATAGCGCTAAACCCTTGATAGGCACCATCACATGCTGAGATTGAAAGAGCTGATCTTTAGAGAGACTTGCAGCGGCGCCATCGGTGAGTGTTTTTGCATCGCCGAGTGCTGCGCCCAGTTTTGCGTAATAACCCAGAGTGAACAGACCG
>JAULVH010000024.1:0-1672 GCA_032111105.1 Burkholderiaceae bacterium
TAGGGCTGGTACTCGGTGCTGTTACACCAAAATGTTTGTAGGCAATCGGGGTGGCAATTCGTCCACGAGGCGTGCGCTGCAAATAGCCTTGTTGTATGAGATAGGGCTCAAGCACATCTTCTATCGTGTCGCGCTCTTCTCCGATGGCAGCGGCCAAATTATCTAAGCCTACTGGGCCGCCGCTAAATTTGAACAGTACCGCTTCTAATAATTTGCGGTCCATCAGATCAAAACCTACCGGATCAACATCCAGCATCTGTAACGCCGCATCAGCCATCGCTTTGGTGACATCGCCTTTGCCTTTGACTTCAGCGTAATCACGCACCCGGCGCAATAATCGATTGGCAATTCGTGGCGTGCCACGACTACGACGCGCTATTTCTAACGACCCCTGATCATCTATCGGTGTATGCAGCAAGGCTGCACTGCGCGTTACTATTCGCGCGAGTTGTTCCGGCGTATAAAACTCGAGCCGTGCAACGATACCAAAGCGATCACGCAAAGGATTGGTCAACATGCCCGCACGTGTAGTGGCGCCCACCAGCGTGAAAGGCTGCAGATCCAAACGCACTGATCGTGCTGCCGGGCCTTCGCCTATCATGATATCGATCTGGTAATCCTCTAGCGCAGGATAAAGAATTTCTTCCACCACGGGAGACAAACGATGTATTTCATCAATGAACAACACATCATTAGCTTCGAGGTTGGTTAACAAGGCCGCGAGATCACCCGCACGTTCGAGCACAGGGCCTGAAGTCTGACGCAGGTTCACACCCATCTCACGCGCGATGATATGCGCCAGGGTTGTTTTACCTAAACCGGGAGGACCAAACAACAAAGTGTGATCTAAGGCCTCGCCACGCTGACGGGCAGCGGTGATGAAAATTTCCAGCTGACTGCGGATTTTTTCCTGGCCTACGTATTCATCCAGCTTATGCGGACGCAGCGCTCGCTCTATCGCTTCTTCGTTGGGCGATGAAGGCTTGGCATCGATGATGCGCTGCTCGCTGAAATCGTCGGTCTGAATACTCATAGGTGCATTGTAGCCTGATGATGGCTATTTAACCCTTAGACAACGCTTTCAGTGCATGGCGTATGCCATCGGACACCGAACTACCCGCAGGTACCTGTTTTAGCGCGAGCAGGCCTTCTTTTTCGGAGTAGCCCAACGCCAGCAGCGCATTCAATACATCGGTGTTGTCATTCTGAGCAACAGCTCCCTGTCCAAGATCAGCGCCTAATTTGCCTTTGAGTTCTAGCAGTAAACGTTCAGCTGTTTTTTTGCCTATGCCGGGTATGCGCGTTAAGCGGCCTACTTCTTGCAAACTAATTGCTTGCGCCAGATCGGCCACTGACATGCCGGACAAAATAGATAAGGCGGTACGAGCACCTACACCGGTAATTTTTATCAGCTCGCGAAACAGTTCGCGCTCTTGTGCTGTTCCAAAACCATACAGTAGTTGCGCATCCTCTCGGACTACCATGTGAGTGAGTAGCGTAATTTTTTCGCCTATGGATGGCAGATTGTAAAACGTACTCATAGGTACGCTGACCTCATAGCCGACACCATTGCAATCTACTACCAAGTGCAATGGATTTTTGTCCACCAACAAGCCAGAAAGACGACCAATCATGAACTATCTCGCGAAAAAAATGGGAACAACATCATAGC
>JAULVH010000025.1:0-6262 GCA_032111105.1 Burkholderiaceae bacterium
CTTTTGTAGGTTTATCGGTACTGGAAAATGTATTGGTGGGTAGCTTAGGCCCACGCGTTCGCCATGATGGTTTAGGTGAGCGAGCCGTGCAATTACTCAAACAAGTTGGTCTGGAAGCCAAGGCACATACGCCGGCTGAATTACTATCTTATGGTGATTTGCGCCGGTTAGAAATTGCGCGCGCATTAGCTGCTGAGCCTGAATTGTTGTTGCTTGATGAACCCTTTGCAGGTTTAGGCTCATCAGAGATAGAAGCTATTTCTTCATTGATACGCCAGCTGCATGCAGAAAAGCAGTTAACGATTTTACTCATAGAACATAAGCTGCGCGAATTCATGCAATTAGTCTCGCGCGTGATCGCACTTGATTTTGGTGAAGTGATCGCCGAGGGGTCACCCGCTGAAATCGTTGCGCATCCGCGAGTAATCGAAGCCTACATAGGTAAACAAACCCCGATGGTGGATCATGCTGCTTAAACTAGATCAGCTAACAGCGGGTTATGGGCAAGCGATTGCGCTGGAAAAAATCCAGCTACAGATACAACCTGGCGAGCTGGTAGCGATACTAGGTCCTAACGGAGCAGGTAAATCAACGCTACTCAAGGTAATTTCTCGTGCGATGAATTCGCATGGTGTACTTGAATTCAATGGTCAGTCATTGCATGACTATTCAACGGAGCAGGTAGTAGGTTTGGGTATTTGCCATTGTCCTGAAGGACGCCGCTTGTTTCCAGAATTGTCGGTGATGAAAAACCTGCAATTGGGCGCGTATCTGCGAACAAATCGGCAAGCGATTGCCGATGATCTTGAGCGCGTATTTTCCTTGTTTCCTATTTTGGCTGAGCGTGGCGATCAAATAGTTAACACGCTCTCAGGTGGGCAACAACAGATGGTCGCGATTGGTCGCGCCTTGATGGGGGACCCGCAATTATTATTATTGGATGAACCATCGGTTGGAATTGCACATCGATTAAAGATGGAAATTTTTGCTGCCATCAGAAAAATTTGCGATGGTGGTGTAGCCATAGTCATGGCTGAGCAGGATGCGCAATCGGCGCTGCATATAGCCGACAGAGCCTATGTTTTAGAGCATGGGTCGGTGGCGCAGGAAGGCAAAGCGTCAGCCCTGGCAACGGACGACCGTATCCGTAAAATTTATCTGGGTGTGGGCTAAGCCTGGTACCTGGTTTGCCAAATACGTTATTCTCTGGGCATTGCATCCCTTTAGCACCCCAATAGCACCTAATAGCACACCTACATGGAGTTGTAATGAACGATCACACTGAGTTGTCGCAGCTGCAATTAAATCAACATTATTTGGGTAACGGTAAATCATTACCCCTGCCGACCATTCCAGTTTTTGAGTCGCTGGCCGAAGAAAGGCTGCATCGCAAGCAAAAGCTGGCGGGTGCGTTTCGTTTGTTTTCGCGCTTTGGCTTTGATGAAGGCGTGGCGGGTCACATTACTGCACGCGATCCAGAATTTCCCGATACGTTTTGGGTGAATCCCTTTGGCGTGCATTTTAGCCAGATCAAGGTATCAAACCTGTTACGTGTAGATCACGAAGGTAATGTGGTCGAAGGTAATCATCCGGTCAACTGTGCAGCATTTGCGATTCATTCCGCTGTGCACACGATGCGCCCGGATGTGAACGCTGCGGCTCATACGCATTCACCGTATGGTCGTGCATGGTCGGCATTGGGTCGCACGTTGGATCCCATTACTCAAGATGCCTGTGCTTTTTATAATGATCATGCCGTTTATGAAGATTTTGGTGGTGTCGCCGTCGAGGTTGATGAAGGCATGCGCATAGCCAACGCCTTGGGCCAAAACAAGGCGGCAATTTTACAAAACCACGGCATTATTACAGCCGGCGAGACAGTCGATGCCGCTGCCTGGTGGTATATCTGTTTAGAGCGTAGCTGTCAGGTACAGTTACTTGCAGAAGCCGCTTCGCACGGTAAGCCATTGAAAACCATATCCCCCGAGTCTGCAGGCCAGACCTACCACATTGTGGGCTCACCGTATGCTGGTTGGTTTCAATTTCAGCCTCTGTATGCGCGCATACTCAAAGAGCAGCCAGACTTTCTCGAATAACAGCACGTGCAAAGAGGTTGGGTGCTAGGTATACATGCTTTGCATTTGCCTAGCCCCAGCTTCTGTTAATACTAAGGGTTGCAACGCGTACGCACACCATAGCTTGCGCGTCGGGTTGATAAAATGTGTCGCTTAACGAACGCGAGGAATACAACCTCGTGACCCTAGTCACATTTGGTAAATCTCCGATTCATGGCAACTACACCGCTTAGCAGACCTCCTGAAACAGTCGATTATGTCATTGTGGGGGCGGGTGCTGCGGGCGCGATTCTGGCCCATCGATTAAGCGCAGATAAAAATATCACCGTGTGTCTGTTGGAAGCTGGGCCGAGTGATTGGCATCCCTGGCTGCATATACCTGCGGGCTTTGTAAAAGTTTTATTCAATCCGGCGTTTACCTGGCAGTTTTCATCGGAGCCGAATTCACAGACCATGAATCGTCGAGTTCCTTTGCCTCAGGGGCGTGTGCTTGGTGGGTCGAGTTCAATTAACGGTTTGGTGTACAACCGCGGTCAGCGTGAAGATTATGATGCGTGGTCAGCGCTTGGTAACCGAGGCTGGAGTTATGACGATGTTTTACCTTACTTCAAACGCAGTGAGCAGTATGCATCGGGTGATACGTCGTTTCGTGGTCGCGATGGATTACTGCCCGTTACTGACATAGACTGGCAGCATCCTATTAGTGATGCGTTTATCGCCGGTGCAATCGGCATAGGCATACCACGCAACGACGACTACAACGGCGCGTCACAAGCAGGCGTAGGTTTTTTTCAGCGCACGATTAGTCAAGGCTGGCGCATGAGTACCTCGCGCACGTTTCTTAAACCTGCGCGCTCACGCAGTAATTTAGATGTGCGTACCCAAGCGCGAGTGACTCGTATCGTGATCGACGGTGGTCGTGCAACGGGTGTTCAGTATGTGCGCGGTACTTCATCAAACAACCTGCATGAAATACGCGCCCGTCGGGAAGTGATTATCTGTGCCGGAGCCATCAACACACCAAGGTTATTGCAATTGTCAGGAATAGGCGACGCCGAGTTTTTACAATCTAAAGGCATACGCGTTCATAGACATCTGCCAGGTGTAGGACAAAATCTTTCAGATCACTTTTCTATACGACTCGTTGCGCGCGCAAAAAATACTCGCACCATGAATGAAATGTCGCGTGGTCTGGGCTTGGTTGCACAAGTTACGCGCTGGTTAATTGGTAAGCCCAGCATACTGGCGCTGAGCCCATCACTGATCCATTTTTTTTGGAAATCAAACGATGATGCAAACCGACCTGATCTGCAGGGCGTTTTCTCACCTGCGAGCTATCGTGAAGGTTATGTCGGCATGCTCGATACCTATCCTGGTATGACGTGCGGAGTGTGGCAGCATAGACCAGAGAGTAGGGGCTATGTGCAGGTGCGCAGTGCAGATCCGTTTGAAGATCCATTAATACAGCCTAATTATTTAAGTCACGAGCGCGATCAACAGACCTTGATACGCGGTGTGCGACTGGCGCGTCGTTTGTTACAAACGCCAGAGCTTGCGCCTTATGTCGAGTCAGAGTCTATGCCTGGCAGTGATAAAACCAGCGATGAAGAATTGTTAGCCTTTATACGCCAGTACGGCGTGTCTTCTTACCACTTGAATGGTACGGCGCGTATGGGTGGGGCAGACGATAGCTTGTCAGTAGTTGATGATGAGTTACGAGTGCATGGCATACAAAATTTGCGTATAGCAGATTCATCGGTGATGCCCACGATACCTTCGGCAAATATTTGTGCAGCGACGATGATGATTGCTGAAAAAGCGGCAGATCTTATACTAGGACGATCACCTCTGCCGGTAGCGATTATCTAAACTACGATTTCTAAAAAAAATAACTAAAATTTATGAAACATCAATCATTTGACTATGTCATCGTCGGTGGCGGTGCTGCAGGTTGTGTCGTGGCGCATCGCCTGTGTGAAGACGGTCGCTATAGCGTCTGCCTAATCGAAGCAGGACCGTCTGATCTTCATCCGTTTATACATATACCGGCAGGCTTTATTCATGTCGGTCACGATCCGCGTTATACCTGGGATTTTTCAACCGAACCATCCGAAGGTTCAGCGGGTCGACGTGTTACGACACGCATGGGTCGAACGTTAGGTGGTTCTAGCTCCATCAATGGCTTTAACTACACGCGTGGCCAGCCAGAAGATTTTGATCACTGGGCTGCGATGGGTAACCCCGGCTGGAGTTACAAAGACATACTTCCTTATTTCAAACGTAGCGAGCGCTGCATAGGCAAAGGCGATGCCAATGCACGTGGGCGTGATGGTTTGTTACCTATTACCGATTGCGAGTGGCGTCATCCGCTGTGCGATGCATTTATTAATGCCGCTGGTGAGTATGGTTTACCTACCCATGTCGATTACAACCGCGGTGATCAAACCGGTGCGGGTTATTACCAGCGCTGGATACACAAAGGTTTGCGCGTGAGTGCGGCTAAGGCATTTCTCACACCGGCTAAAGCCACGGGTCGCTTGACGATTAAAACCAATGCGCAAGTCAATCAGATACTGTTTGAAGGTAAGCGTGCTGTAGGCGTTAGCTACCAACACGAACGTGGCGGGGTTACTCACACCATTCATGCACAACGTGAAGTGATATTGGCAGCGGGTGCGGCTAATACACCCAAGCTGTTGCAACTCTCGGGTGTTGGTCCGGTTGATCAGTTACAAAAATGGGGCATACCAGTAGTGCACGCATCAGAGCAGGTTGGAGAAAATTTTCAGGATCACTACATGATCCGATCTATCTTGCGAGTCAAAGGTGTGACGACAATTAATCACACTGCACGGGGCATACGTTTAGTCGGTGAAATCGCTAAATGGTTAATTGGTAAACCCAGTGTGTTAACCATTAGCCCTTCAGTGGCATATGCCTTTACCAAGTCACGCCCTGAATTAGCGTTAAACGATTTGCAGTTTCATTTTTCACCGGGCAGCTATGCATCCGGTGTGGCCGGTCAGTTAGATGATTTTCCGGGGATGACGCTGGGCTTTTATCAATTGCGTCCTACCAGTGCAGGCCAGGTTAGTTTACGTTCGCGCGACCCTTTTGATTTACCGCTGGTTCAGCCTAATTATTTACAAAGCGCAGAAGATCAGCAGGTGGCTATTGATGGCTTGCGATTGTCTCGCCACTTATTGCATAGCGCACCGTTAATGCCGTACATAGAGCGTGATGAATTTCCACCGCCTGGTGCTCAGAGTGATGCTGAATTACTCGATTGCGCGCGTCAGCGAGGCACCACCGGCTGGCATTTTGTAGGCACCTGCAGTATGGGTAAAGTAGTGGACGAACAATTGCGAGTTAAGGGCATGGAGGGTTTGCGTATAGTCGACGCATCCGTGATGCCCACTATGCCCTCTGGTAATACCGGTGCCCCCACGATGATGGTTGCAGAAAAAGCATCCGACCTTATTTTAGGCAGAACACCTTTAGCTGCGTAGATCCATTCTCGGCGAGTACCGCTTTTATGGCAGACTCTATGTGATTCACTCACCATAAGTCTGCTGCGCCGCCATCTCAATGAAATTTTCTGAACTTAATCTAGATACATTACTGCAGACCGAGCCAGGCACCCTGTATGAACAGGCGCTGCGCTTGCGGCACGGCGATGGCATGGCAACGGATTGGCACACTGCGCGTCGTTTATTTGGTTTTCTTGCGCTGTATGCTCATTCGGCGTCCCGCTATCAATTAGGTGTCATGAATCTGCGCGGCGAAGCAGGAATAAAAAATCCTGTATGCGCTTTGATGTGGTTTAGGTTAGCGGACGGACGCGATGAGCCACGCGCAGCTTCTCAAATCACCATGCTCAGTGAAGAATTAACAGCTATTGATACGCGCCGTGCATTAAAAATGATGGCAGAGGCTGATAAGTCTGTTGGCTTGTTTATGTCTGCTCGAGAAAGTGCATCTGTTGAATCTACACAAGCAGCCGCCCTGTTAGGTGCGAATTTACTGTCAGGTGCGGGTGTGGAACAAGATGAGGCGATAGCAGTGCAATGGCTGCAGCGTGCCGTTACACGAAATCATCCGTATGCCCAGCTTATGTTGGGTTTGGCCTATGCTAAAGGTCAGGGTGTACGAAAAAATATATCCACGGCGTTACAACTGCTTGAGCT
>JAULVH010000025.1:6272-8208 GCA_032111105.1 Burkholderiaceae bacterium
CTATCAATGGGCGCAATTACTTGAACACCATCCCAAGCTCATACTATCGCCGCCTCAGGTGAAGAATTTGTATGAATCTGCATCGGATCATGGGCATATTCTGGCTCAGCTTAGACTAGGCCATTTGCTACGCGGAGACTGGATACCGACATCGCAAAATTTACTGGCAGAAGAGGTAAAAGCGGTTCGACATACATCTGTCTTTAATCGAACTAAAGATCCCGATCTGGTGAGTTCTCTCGCGTATTTCAGTATGGCAGCGGAGCAGGGGCTGGCAGATGCGCAATTTGAAGTCGGCCAAATGTATGCCCAGGGACTCGGTACGCAACAACTATTTGAAGAAGCGTTGTACTGGTATAGCTTGTCTGCGCGACAAGGGCATGCCAAAGCGCAGTTTAATCTGGCGTTTTTGTATGCTCATGGTCAGGGCGTGGATCAAGACTATATCAAGGCTTACGAGTGGTATCGTATTAGCCACTTGTGTGCTTATCCGTTAGCAAAAAAAGCGATGGAATTGACCGCGAAAAAAATATCTGTTGGTGACATTGAGATGGCAGACTGGCGTGCTGACAGCTTCGTCTATAACCTGCCAGAACGCGAAAATAACTACCCCCACTAAGGAGAAAAATAATGCGTCATTATTTAGTTAGTTTGATGATGGTTATGTTGAGTTGGCCTGCTCAGGCGGGCTTAAGTATTTTGCTGGAAACGCGTGACGGAATTCTTTACGTCGATAAAGACGGTGCCGAAAAGCAGGGAAACATACTGCGTGTCATGAGCACTCATGATTTCCACCGCATCCAAAAGCTGCATGGCCAAGAATACTTAAGCGCAAGAGCCTGGTATGAAGTCGATTGCAAGGAAAAGAAAATTCGCCAGGTGAGCCTGGAAACTTTTCCCGAAAACATGGCTATGGGCGGCGCATTGCATAAAGACACAGAAGTCCAGCCATGGGCCGCGCCGGACCCAGGCACACGAAATGGAATTATCTGGAAAGGCATTTGCACCTAAGTCTGAGAAAAATCAAATTAGCTCGGATTTTGCTCTTTATTCAAGCGATCAAGCCTAGAACGCCTGTGTTCTGCTAGTGAAGTATGTATGGTTCATCGATAGTCGCCTGTATGTGCGTTAATCAAACAAAAATAAACTCAATAAAATTCGTGAACTACCCTGCCGATGAAACTATCAATACAACATAAGCTCTGAACGCAGGTCCGCGAGCGATTGGCCATGCCAATCAGCAAGCAGCCTGTGGACCATTCACTTGTAACTGAGAAGAGGAAAATCATGAGAAACTGCCTGATCGTTATGGCGTTCGTGTCGCTCGCGGCCTGCAGCCATTTACCCGCAAGCTCTAAAGCCGAATCTGGTGCGGTTCAGCATCCGGACGTCTTCCACTCCTACATCGATTGATGTTTTAACCTAAGCGCGAAACCACCGGACGACGCGCTCTTGCGATCGTCTGGTCGGTTATCGGCAATTCAGTTAGTCAAATTTACAGAAAGCAAAAGTTCTTCATGTAAAATCTGAACGGTCGTGCTTTAAAAAGACCTAACGGAGACCGCATGGACTTGAACTACGCGCCAGATGACCTGGCCTTTCGCGACACAGTACGTTCGTGGATAGAAGCTAATCTTCCCAAGGACCTGCAGCATAAGGTCTTGAATCATAAACGTTTACAGCGCGACGACTATGCCCGCTGGCACAAGATTGTCTACCAGCAGGGCTGGGTTGCCCCCGCGTGGCCCGTAGAGCATGGCGGCACCGGCTGGACCAAGGTTCAGCAGCATATTTGGGAAGAGGAATGCGCCCGCGCAGGCTCTCCGCCCATACTTGCCTTTGGCGTGAATATGGTTGGGCCCGTCATTATTGCCTTTGGCAATGAAGCCCAGAAGCAGCACTATTTGCCGCGTATTCTTGCCTGTGAAGATTGGTG
>JAULVH010000025.1:8218-9003 GCA_032111105.1 Burkholderiaceae bacterium
TGGTGGTGTCAGGGGTACTCTGAGCCAGGCTCGGGATCGGATCTGGCGTCGCTAAAAACACGTGCAGAAAATAAAAGCGATCACTACATCGTCAATGGTCAAAAAACCTGGACCACGTTAGCCCAGCATGCCGACATGATGTTTTGTTTAGTCAGAACCGATACGGGTGTGCGCAAGCAAGAAGGTATTTCGTTTCTGCTGATAGACATGAAAACGCCGGGTATCACTGTGCGTCCTATCATTACGCTGGACGAAGATCATGAGGTCAATGAAGTCTTCTTCGACAACGTGCGTGTACCTGTACAAAATCTCGTTGGTGAAGAAAATCGCGGCTGGACTTATGCCAAATATTTGCTCGGTCATGAGCGTACTAATATTGCAGCCGTTGGGCGCTCTAAGCGTGAACTCATGTTCATCAAGCGCCTTGCAACGCGCATGCAAAAAAATGGGCAGCCGCTACTTCACGATTCAGTGTTTGCGCACAAAGTAGCTGCGTTAGAAATTGATTTGATGGCATTGGAAGTCACGGTTCTACGTGTGATCTACCAAGAAGCGAAACAACGTGCGCCGGGCCCTGAAGCCTCTCCTCCTTCTGCCCCGCCCCCTTGCCGCCCACCGCTCGCCGCCGTGGGGCGCGCTGACCGACTGCCTTGTGCTGATCGTTCGGGAGCGCGCCTCAATCGGAGACGAGCGGCAGGACGGCGGGCACGACCGCCTGATCTTCCCCCACTCTTTTCTACAAGTGATTGAGGCTGGCCTCCTTCCCCAGGAACCAGGCCTCACCG
>JAULVH010000026.1:0-3251 GCA_032111105.1 Burkholderiaceae bacterium
AGTATGCATGCGCCGACACAACATTTTTACGGCATCGCTCATTAAAAAAATCATTGCCTGTAACGGCCAGATTTAGTTTAAATTTTTTACATATCCGATAGCTCCATGCAGATTAAAGTCAAAAAAAGAGTCGCCGTAATTGGTGCTGGTATTGCAGGCCTCAGTTGCGCTACTCATCTTCAAGCATTGGGATTTGAGGCAGAGGTCTTTGAAAAGAGTCATGGGCCCAGTGGGCGCATGAGTACAAGACAAGGCAAGGGATGGTCGGCCGACCATGGAGCTCAGTATTTTACAGCGCGCGATCCTCTTTTTAAACATGCGCTTGATGCTTGGATGGCTAATGGGATTGTAGGCCGCTGGGATCCGAAAATAGGCGTGTTTGAAGAAGGCCGATGGCGGGAATCGAGCTCTAATGAGTCTCGCTATGTTGCTAACCCTGGCATGAATATGATTGGAAAGCATTTAGCCAGCACACTGACACTTCATCTGAATCAAACTATTGATCAGCTAATACCCATCAATGATCAATGGCAGCTTGGCAGTAAAGAGTCTGGTCTTTTTACCTCTCTTTTTGATCTTCTTGTTTTAGCGCTACCAGCACCCCAGGCTGCCGTCCTTACAAAGGACCTGCCGACTGAAATACAAGCAATCTGCTATTCCGTAAATATGGATGGATGTTGGACTGTGATGGCCCGCTTTACCGCAAAACCTGAATTTCCCTTTGATGCTGCTTTTGTGAACGGCGAAAAAATTAGCTGGATATGCCGAAACCTATCCAAACCCAATCGCAGTGGTCAAGAGTCTTGGACGATTCATGCACACCCCGAATGGAGCCAAGAAAATATTGAACTTACGACAGAAGAGGCATCTATTCAGCTACTAGCGTGTACTAAGAAGTTAGGCTTGGATTGCAGCGATGCTGAAATCTCAATACACCGCTGGCGCTATGCCAGCGGATTTACTAATGAAAAGCCTGAGTTTATTTCGCTTCCTAAACTTAAATTGGGTCTGTGTGGCGACTGGCTTAATGGTGGCAGGGTTGAGGGAGCATGGCTTAGCGGTCATAAGCTGGCCATTCAGATTGGAAAAATTTAGAGTAAAAATTGTTTGCTCAGGAACTGGATCACTAGGCGTGAGACTGTCGGTCGATTCGGCAAGGTTCAATAGTATTAGAAGCTCTACTACCTCAGCGTAAATACGCTCTAATTGAGCTTATGATTTCATCGTATAGCTGTTGTATCTTTTGAATAAATATCATTTTTTAGTATTAAGGCTAATTACCAAAAGAATCACATCCGCAAGCGTACAGTGCGGGCTGATAGCGTCCAGCCATCAGGGCCGTGAACAGCTCAGCTTGAAAACTTGAGGGCAGCAACACCAAGAAGGATCAGCGTAACGCCGAGTATGCGCATCAGAGACAGCGCATCTCCGAAAAACACGACGCCGACTATGAAGGTACCGGCACCACCAATACCAGTCCAAATCGCGTAAGCCGTACCAATGGGTATGTTTTGCTGAGCAAGCCAGAGGAAGTACCCGCTCAACGCCATAAAAACCAAGGCGATTGCAATGCCGAGCCAGCGAGTTTCCGAGGCCTGCGAAATTTTTATGCCTACAGGCCAGCCTATCTCGAAAAGACCGGCCAAAAATAGATAGACCCAACTCATGCGCAGATTTCCATTATTAATTGAAAAATCATTTCCACTCTATCCTCGCCGTTGGTTTCCCACTTATGTCATACACCACTCGGTTAATTCTACGCACTTCATTGATGATGCAATTGGATACACGACCTAGTAATTAATGCGACAGATGTGCCCAATGCGCAGTCATAAAATCTTGCATCTTTAGTGCAGGAAACATCATACATTGCCAAATGAAATAGGCATAACTGCGAACTCCCGGAAATTATTCATCCTATACGATAAAAATATACTATCGGAAATCTCCAGCACTATCATCGGCAACAAACTTCGTACGCTTTAGTACATCCGTGATACAGCAGGCAAACTCCATGAGATACATACTGCGTATACCCTTGACAAGATGCCATTTAGAGAAATCTGCGGGGCACCCAATCTGTACACACTAAGTGAGGTAAAAATCATGGATAGATTAAAACATTTTCTGGGTATAGATCAGCACCGTGCGATTGGCCAGCTCAATCCGCCAAAGCAGGACATTAGCTCGCGAATTCGGGCAATTTTCACAAGAAATCCTCGGATGGAAACATCGACTGGGTTAAGTTACAAAGTCAGGAATTTTTTCTCCAATTTAACTTCAGGAAAATCGCCGTCAAGAGATCGAACTGAAAAGTCCCTGGGTATACCAGCCCAGCACATTAGAAAACAATCCGTTAATTATGATAAACACAATTCAATGGATCCAATTGAAAAAATGCTAAACAACAAGATTAAAGACGACTAAAAATAAACATCAAATAAACACGCCGGGTCTGTTAACGGATGCAGTTGCAACAACTAAGCACTTCTGAGAAAAGAAAAAGCCCTGTAAAAACAGGGCTTTCGGAATAATTACAAGCAACGCTTATTCCCACTCTATCGTCGCCGGTGGTTTTCCACTGATGTCATACACCACTCGATTAATTCCACGCACTTCATTAATGATGCGATTCGATACCCGTCCCAGCAAATCATGCGGCAAATGAGCCCAATGTGCCGTCATAAAATCCTGCGTCTGTACAGCGCGCAATGCAACGACGTATTCATAGGTACGGCCATCACCCATCACACCCACTGATTTCACTGGCAGAAAAACGGCAAATGCCTGGCTGGTCGCTTCATACCAATTTTTATGGAAATGCCCTACTGGCTCGCCACTGGCCAATTCTTGTGGCAAGGGTATGGCTGTGTTGCGTAACTCTTCAATAAAGATCGCATCAGCACGGCGCAACAAATCGGCAAATTCTTTTTTGACTTCACCTAATATGCGCACGCCCAATCCTGGCCCTGGAAACGGATGGCGATACACCATGTCATGCGGAAGGCCGAGTGCCAAACCTAGCTTGCGTACTTCGTCTTTAAACAAATCGCGCAGTGGCTCGAGTAACTTTAAATTTAAGGTTTCTGGCAAACCACCCACGTTGTGATGGCTTTTAATGGTGTGCGCGCCCTTTTTGCCTTTGCCGGCACTCTCGATCACATCGGGGTAGATGGTGCCTTGCGCCAGCCATTTAGCGTTTTTACGTTTACCGGCTTCTACCTGAAACACTTCAACAAATTCACGGCCTA
>JAULVH010000027.1:0-13728 GCA_032111105.1 Burkholderiaceae bacterium
TTGATGACGTCCTCACCACAGCTCCCAAAAAAACATGGAGTGATGGTGCGCACCGGTAGTAAGGCCTGACGTTTGCCATACACCTCGGGATGAACAATGCAGAACGCATCACCGTCGCGACCCAAGCCCCAGCATTGGCTGGCGGGATAGATCGCCTTAGAACGCGATACGAGTAATCGCTGAACTTTAAACTTGGCCTCATCGATTTGAGTAATTGTCAGGTGCTTGTTGAGATTGTTGATGCGGGCCGCATTGATATCAGCGTTGCCTTGGATATCGATAGTGGCCGAGTCGTTATTAATCACGTCGGCAATGCCGGTAGCCGTCAGGTAGGGCTGGCCTGTGTTCGGATTTATGCGAGTGTCTATCTGCCGACCTATGGCGGCATCACCACCGCTGAGGATTAATGCATCATCGCGGTTGTCCAATGTGCCAACGCCTATATCTAAACGATCACGTGCTGCAATCACGGGCGCGTTTGTGATGTCGTTGATCGTTTCAGCCGCATTTAAAATTGTGTCAGCTTGCAGGGCAATATGGTCTCCATAGATCCGACCTGTGCCTAGATTTTGAATGGTGGGACTGTTTAGAAATACGGTTTCGCCATTGATCAAGCCGCGATTAATCAAGGTGTGGTCATCGGTGGCATGGAGTTCGATGGCCTTGCCTTCTACGCTGCCTTGGGCGGTGTTGGTGAGGGTAGTTGCTGTAGCGCTGAATGCATTTCCTGCAATCAGTTTGCCTTGGTTTTCAAGTGAAGCATTCGTCGTAAGACTAACGTTACCGTCGCCATAGATCAGACCACGGTGGGTGTAATCTTGGCGAACTCCAATTTCGATATCGCGCCGGGACAGCAACTTGCCATCCTGCGTGTCGTCGTTGTTACCTGCACTGTCGGCTGCGCCGTTGGTGAGGGTATCGGTAGAAATTCGTAAAAGATTTTCAGCAAACACGATGCCGCGTCGGTTGTCGATATGCTGGGCATGGATGTCAGTATTTTTGCCGCTGCCGATATAGCCGGTTTGGTTATCTAGCGCGCTCGCTGTAACAGTGAGCTGGTCGCCACTAACTAATCCTTTATCGTTTCCTGAATTGCTGTTGGTGAGTGTTTGACCGTTAGTATCAAGAGTGAGTGCTTGGCCAGATTGAATTAGCCCGGCATCGTTAATAACCTCGCCACCTTTTACAGTAAGGTTACCCAAAGCGACGATTTGGCCTCGGGTGTTATCTATGTGGTTGGCTGCGAGCGATAGATTTGTGCTGTTGGTCGCAATCAGTCCCTGATTATTTTTCAGCTCACCTGTGAGCTGTATATCGATATCGTGAGTGCCAATCTGGATGATTTCGCCGCGTGTGTTGTCTACGCTTTGTGCTTTCAGCTGTAATGTGTCGGCGATGATCAAACCACCGGTATTAGTAACTGATTGGGTGATGTTGGCGTCTAACTGAGATGCAGCGAGACTGCCAGTGTTTGTTAATTGGTCGGTTTTTAGTGCGAGCTTGGGTGCGCTGATAGTGCCTTTAACGTCTAGCCAGCCAGCGGCGCTTAGGGTGAGTTCCTGGCTCGCGTTGAGCGCGCCTAAGTGACGTGTACCTAAGCCTTCTTCAGTGCCATGAATAAAAATATGCCCGGCATACATACCTCCGAGATAAGCCACGTCCAACGCAAACGGAGGCGGTGGATTGCCATTGGCACGACCGGGGTGGCTGCCTGCAATGGGAGTGATGATGACGGGTGCGATGTTGG
The DNA here is from genome assembly GCA_032111105.1 of Burkholderiaceae bacterium. GTDB lineage: Bacteria > Pseudomonadota > Gammaproteobacteria > Burkholderiales > Burkholderiaceae_D > Pernthalerella. The sequence goes on from JAULVH010000027.1 coordinate 1,748, forward strand.
TAGGCTCTCCATTAGCATCAACGTTGATGTTGTTAATGCCGGTAATGACGTTAAGTTTTTGTGCCCAGATACCCGCATTGATTTGTGCGCTGCGTGCGAGGATGGTGAGTGAGTCTGACTGACTGGCATCGATACCTAAGGCATCAATCTGAACCTTGCCATCGGTGACGATGTAGCTCTCTAAATTACCTTGATTAACGAGGGGAGTGCCGGTGCTCAGAGTGGCCTGTGTGGCGTTGATAAAGCCGCAGCCTTTACAGAAAATACCTGCGGGATTGGCAATGACGACTTGCGCACGATTGCCGGCCACTTCTACCCATCCGTTGAGCAGGCTGGGATTAGAGCTATTGACTTCATTGAGGATGATGCGAGCGCTACCTGTTGCCAGCCAAGGATTAGCTTGCACCCAGCCACCGAGTTGGGTCTGCGTGTTGGTGCGACTGTTATTTAAAATGGCACCGTTAGGTAGAACATCGAATTGACTGTAGGTGTTGCGCGAGACGCCAGCGGCACTGGGTGTTTGTATGTTCACCACCGGCACACCGTTGGGCGCTACCAGCACGATGGGACGTTGGTTGCCGGGTGCGTTGGGATCGGCTTTAATTTGCGCAAAAGCGTTCGTACTGATCAATGCAACGGTGATTACTAGATGGCGAAGAACATCAAGCGTGTAGTCGTGTCGATTCATGGCTTAATAACTCCAGTTCAAATTAAATCCAGTGGTGACGTTTGAGGTTGTGAAGCCATCGGGTTTTGCCAGTGGTACGCCTACAAACAGGTCGTAACTCAGACCTGCGTACGAGCCACGCAGACCCACTGCAGCGCCTGTCAGTCGCGTGCCAATTAAATTTTTGCTGTTGCGGCCTGCGACTTCGCCGTGATCGATGCCGAGATACATTTCCTGTCCACTTGCGCCCAGGGCGAGCGCCATTTCATTGCGTATGAACCAGCCACGATCGGCGGCGAGTAAATTGGTGCCGTCAAAGCCGCGCACGGTATAGCGACTACCGATTAAAAAGTAATCTTGTATAACCAGCGGAGTTTGATTCCATTGAGCTCGTAGGTTGCCAACGTAGCGCAGGCTCTGCTTAGCCACGCTAAATGGAGCAGTAAATTGAATGTCGGTGGTAGTTAGCCGCATTCGCGAAGTGCCTTCGCCAAACAATTCTTCAGGTGCGTGTCGAGCACCAAATGCGCCAGTACCCCGACGTTGAGTCAGGCTGAGGTCTAGTGTGTTTTTGCCGAGGTATTCACGATGATTAAAGCCTAGCTCCCAACCTGCGGTACGACGACGTTGTACTTTTATTTCGAGATCGTCGGTATAGTTTTGCGAGGCTCTTATCCAGCTTTTAATGGATAACGTGCTTTTGCGATGTGCATCGCGATAAACAAGGCGGCTGAGTTTGATTTCACCATTTTGACTAGCGCCCGAATAGACATAGCTCTCGAATGCTCCAGCAACAGTTTGGTGATATTTGGATTCGCTGGCGTTCAGACTCAGTAGCCAATAGCCAAAGGGAACGCTGTAATGCGCACTGGCCGCATGCAAGCCGCGCTTACCGCTGTCATGGCCACCAAGATCACGCGTGTGGCTGACGTAAAAAAGATCATTGATTGCCCACCAATTATCGTAAGAAACAGTCGCTGTGCCTTGGTATTTTCCGGTACTGCTTAGACCTGAATCGTCAGCAGCGAGACTAAGCCTGAACGGCAAACGTTGACGCCAGTTGACGATGATGTCACTGTTGGTTGGATGTGCATTGTCCTTATCTGATTGACTTGGTGTGATACTTATATCCACTTCAACCGTGGGTACACGACGCAGATTTTCCAGTCCTTGTTCCATGGCGCGCAGATTCAACAGATCACCTGGCTGTATAGGGAAGGCGTTGTTAATGTTGGCGCGATCGGGAATCGTGCCTTGAGTATCGGGGGATAAGCGAATTTGTCCGAGACGACCGGGCAAAAAAGTAAGTTGCAGGTTACCGCTGGCCAGATCTTGCGGTTCTACTAAAACGCGACTTGTTACCCACCCTTGTTGCGTGAGCGCTGCTTGCAAACGATGTAGTACCGTGTTGATTCCGCGAGTACTGAGGCAGCGACCTATCACCTTGTCTTCGGTGCCGCTTAGCGTTAGATCAGTATGGTCTAGCAACCACTGAAAACGTTCAGATTCATCACCTGTCAGGCTTACGCTATCTATCGTGAAGCATGGAGTTTCTTCTGTAGGAAGAAGTTCGTCGGCTGCTACAGTAGCCACACCGCCGGGCAAGGTGATGGGTAACGGTAAGCGAACATCGGGTCGAATTTCTTGCTGTTGACGCAGTACGCGTTCTCGTTCTTGTTGGCGTAACTGTTCTTGCGCAGCGATGTCGGCAGGATTAATGAGTGGTGTAGTTTGCGCCAGCGTTATGGCAGATTGAGCCAGGCACAGCAAACAAGCTAATAGCCGTGCGCACCATGGATATGAATTCGGTTGGTGCGACAGGAGAGCACGACCAAAATCGAATGACGAGCTGCAGATCGATGCAAGCGTTTGAGATTTGTTAGACACGTTTTGTGTTGCGCGTAATTACAAAGGGCGCTTAGTTTCACAAAATTAGTCATAGTCCGCACTATTGAGATAACGGCACGCATCAAAAACATCGATTTATCAGCCAAACACAAATAAAACGTAGTTTGGAAGATTATTAAAAATTGATTCGTTCGATTTTCGATGATTTGGTAACGAGTAAATCCGTGGAGAAATACTCGAAAAAAAACCAACCAAGTCAGGTTGGTTTTTCAACGGGTGCTTCGTAAAGATTGCACTAGTAGTCATTCAACGCAAAGGGTTCGCCAATCCATTAGTTGCGTTGAAATTCAAGGTGGCTTACTCACTTCATTTAGTTACCGTCAGCAGCGACCGCTTGCCACCCTTGAATGTGTAGAGCGTTAGCGTGCCATGTTTCATGTCGCCATACGCATCAAACTCTATGGGCCCGGTAATTCCCTGATAATTTATTTTTGCCAGTTCAGGCAGGTAGTTTGACGGCTCTATAGAATTAGCTTTTTGCATGGCGGTTGCCATCACCATTACCGCGTCATAAACATACGGCGCATACAGTTTGACATCAGTACCGAACTTTTTGCGGTAAGCCGCCCGAAACTCATCCAGCCCTTTTTTCTGGCTATCTTCGACGCCGCCTGCCTCTGCACATACGACCTGGCTATCCAGCATGCCATCGCCAGCCAGCGAAGGAAGCTGCTCGGTGCAGATACCATCACCGCCCATTAATTTAGCTTGTATGCCTAGTTGTTTCATTTGTCTGAGCATAGGGCCTGCAACGGCATCCATACCACCAAAGAAAATCAACTCGGGATTTTTGCCTTTGATGGCGGTAAGAATAGCGTTGAAGTCGGTTGCTTTGTCATTCGTGTATTGACGACCAACGATAGTCATACCGGCAGCCTTTGCAGCTTTTGCAAACTCATCAGCCACACCCTGACCATAGGCAGTGCGGTCATCTATGATGGCGACATTTTTCATTTGCAGCGTACCCGCTGCATAACGACCTAATGCGCCACCTAGCTGGCCATCATTAGCAACGACTCGAAAAGCTCCCTTGTAGCCTTGCTGTGTGTACTTGGGATTAGTTGCTGAAGGCGAGATCTGCGGTATGCCCGCATCGTTGTAGATTTTGGAAGCGGGTATGGTCGTGCCAGAATTTAAGTGGCCTATGACGCCATGAACTTTTGCATCGACCAGTTTTTGTGCGGCGGCGGTACCTTGTTGGGGAGTTGCGGCGTCATCTTCGCCTAGCAGTATGAATTTTATTTTTTTACCGCCGATACGAAAATTTTTGGCATTCAGCGCATCGATGGCCATGCGAGCGCCGTTTTCATTGTCTTTGCCCAGGTGAGCGATTTGACCTGACAGCGGGCCTACGTGGCCGATTTTGGCGATTTGTTCTTGTGCGTTGGCAGTAGCAGCCAGTACCCACGGCGTAAGTAATAAAAACAACCAGCGCATCTCGTCTCCCTGCCGGCAAAAGCCGGATAAAGAACGAATTATCTTCGATTTAGGGAGATGCTGATTTATTGTGAATTTTGTGGCGATCCAGCGCAGCTGTGCGATGCAGGGGTAATACAAGCTAGCGGTTAGTCGTGATCCATTACTCTGCCATCGTTTCGCTTTTATTTTTTTAGTACTTACTTAGTGCTGACTTCTGTAGGTAGTAAAAAATAAAAGCGATTTAACGATTTCAAGAGCGTGACATATGTGCCGGCACTGGAATCATCGATGGAGCGACGCTGGAGCGACTCATACCGGTAAAAGCGAAATCAAGTTCAGGTTGACGTCCAGAGACGATATCAGCGATTGCTCGGCCAGAACCGCAGCCCATAGTCCAGCCCAGAGTGCCATGCCCTGTATTCAAAAATAAATTTGAATAGTTGGTCTTGCCGATATAAGGAACGTTGGACGGTGTGAGAGGGCGTAAGCCAGCCCAATACTGTGGTTGATCGTAGTCGCAAGCATTAGGGAATAATTCTTTTGTGCGACGTGTAATGGCTTCGCAACGTACAGGATTGAGTGCGCGTGAGTAGCCATTGATTTCACAGGTACCGGCAACCCGCAGACGGTCACCCAATCGCGAAATCACCAACTTGTGACCATCGTCGGTCATGGATACGTGCGGTGCCAGCGCAGCATCAATTACAGGGTAGGTTGCTGAATAGCCTTTACCTGGGTAGATCATCAGATTGATACCCAATGGTTTTAATAAATGCGTAGAGAAGCTACCCATGGCCACCACCACACTATCGGCACTTAGTGTTTGATGCTTGCCTTGCGCATCAATTATTTCTACGCCGGAGATACGTGCCAAAGCGCCTGTACCTTCGGTAAGTAAGCGCGTAACAAAAGTGTTGTATCGAAAATCAACGCCTGCTTTTGCGCAGAGATTAGCCAAGCCGGTAGTGAATTTATGTACATCGCCGGATTCATCGGTTGCGGTGAAATCACCACCGACAATTTTGTGACGTATCGGTGCGAGTGCAGGCTCAATACGAATAACCTCATCAACGCCTATGGTCTGACGCGGGCATCCCAGCTCACGCATTAAATTTGCCGCTGGAAGCGACTGTTGAAATTCTTTTTCATCCGTGTAGAAATGCAGAATTCCACGTGTTTCGCAGTCGTAGGGAATAGCCGTTTCAGCGCGAACAGCTTGCAGAGTTTGTCGGCTGTATTCAGCAATGGCGATGATTTGACGGATGTTGTGGGCGGTGCGGCTAGGTGTGCATTGACGTAAAAATTCCATGCCCCAGCGCCATTGCAGCCATTCGGGCCGCATACGAAATAACAGCGGCGCATCTTCGCGGCCCAGCCACTTAAGTAATTTGAGAGGTGCCGAAGGATTAGCCCAGGGTTCGGCGTGTGAGACAGAAATTTGTCCGCCGTTGGCGAAACTGGTTTCTTGCGCGGCGCCAGGTTGGCGCTCAAGTACGACGACGTCATGACCTGCTTTTTGAAGAAACCAGGCAGTAGCAGTACCAACGATGCCTGCGCCCAGTACGATGACTTTCATGAATTATGTCCGTGACTTTCGGCAGTGAGATGCGGCTGCCTTGTTAAATAAGATCAGAAATTCTAAAGTGACTTGCACCTTTCGTGGCGTCATTTACGCCACTTTGTTTAATACGTGACGTTGTTTTAACCTACAAGCTCTACGCTGGATGAATTATTGCTGAAGCCGGATGAATTCTTCGGCAACCACCACCCGAACTTGATCTAATAAACGGGATTCCAATTCGTTAGCCAGTTGTTGGGCAATAGAGATAATTAATTGGTCGCTCGCTGCTGCCGTAGCAGCAGGAACCACAGTGGCAAATGCTGCCATGAGTTCTGATTGCAGCTTGGCACCGATTGCCTGTGGAACTTGTTTCTGTAATGCAGCCTCTATCAGAATCGGTATCTGAACAGAAAGTTCCGCAAAAATTCGCAGGGTTATTTCTTCTTCAATTTGAGCCAACACTTCGGCATCTGAGACGGCGACGTTATCTTCGGCGCTACTGAGTTCCTGATCGTCGACGATATCGGTAAGTACGGGGATATCCTGATCGTGCTGGTGAAATGTAGTCATTATTTTTCCGCCACAAAATGAGTGAGTGCGTAACCACGATTTTGATAGTGCTTGTAACGTCCGCGTCCAGCGGTGAGATCTTGCTCGTCAGTTGATACGATTTCAAACATGCGATCAAATCGTGCAAAGTGATCCGGTGTCAGGGTAGATAAATTAATCAGTACCTGATGATGCGGTAATTTGTCGCCTGCATCGCAGCTCATAATGACATCAGTTTGCTCTGCTAATTCGTCGCTCGCAACCACATGCGGAATAAAATCCTGCTCAGAGAATGTCCAGAGTGCCTGATCGAAGTCACTCAATTGCTGGGCATCTTGTAAGTACACCACGACCTTCATACCGGCCGTACGCGCTTTACGTACCAGGCGACAAGCATACAACAGCTTATCAGGCACTTTGCTGTGGAAGTCTACACGTGTCATGGGGCGATCACTTAGCTCGACACCATGCCGTTGTGGCGCAGCAGAGCATCAATGCTGGGTTCACGACCACGAAAAGCGGTAAAAGATTCCAAGGCCGTGCGCGATCCACCCACAGAAAGAATTTCACGCTGAAACGCCAAGCCTGTTTCTGCCAGTCGGTTCGGATCACCTTGCGCCTCTTCGAATGCGCCATAGGCATCAGCGGATAAAACTTCAGCCCACTTGTAGCTGTAGTAGCCTGCCGCGTATCCGCCTGCGAATACATGCGAGAACGAATTTTGAAAACGATTAAACGCCGGCGGAATAATCACAGCGACTTTGTGCCTGACTTCTGCGATGACGTCGGCGACCGATTGAGGACCATTTGGGTCATAGGCATCATGAAGCTGCATATCAAACAGCGAGAATTCCACCTGGCGCAGCATCTGCAAACCAGACTGGAAATTTTTGGCAGCGATCATCTTGTCGTACAAAGCGCGAGGCAGCGTTTGATTGGTCTCGGCATGTTCTGTCATGTGCTGCAGTACATCCCATTCCCAGCAAAAGTTTTCCATGAACTGAGACGGTAGCTCGACTGCATCCCATTCCACACCAGCGATACCTGATACGCTCAGATCATCGACAGCCGTCAGCATGTGATGTAAGCCATGACCAAATTCATGAAATAAAGTAATGACTTCATCATGCGTAAAGTAGGCAGCTTTTTTTACGCCGGCCACTACAGCGGGTTCGGTGAAGTTGCAGGTAAGGTAGGCAATCGGCGTTTGTAGATTGCCGGCTAAATTTTTACGGCCGCGCGCATCATCCATCCATGCGCCGCCACGTTTACCGTTGCGTGCATACAGATCAAGATAGAACTGTCCTACTAAGCGATTATTCTTTTCGATACGATAAAAACTCACATCCGTATGCCAAATGGGGCTGACATCGCGTTTGATCTCAACACCAAACATCGTTTGTATTAAACGGAACAAACCATTAATGACTTTGTGCTCGGGGAAGTACATTTTTACTTCTTGCTCAGAAAATGCATAACGTTGTTCACGCAATTTTTCTGAGGCGTAGGTCATATCCCACGCTTCGATTTTATCCAGTCCTAGCTCATCTTTGGCGAAGCGGCGTAATTCAGCCAGATCGTTTTCTGCAAATGGCCGGGCGCGGCGGGCCAAGTCGTTCAGAAACTGAATAACCTGATGCGGCGAGGTCGCCATTTTTGGTACCAGTGAGACTTCTGCAAAACTTGAGTAACCCAGCAGCGCAGCTTCTTCTTTGCGCAGCTTAAGTATGTCAACGATATTTTGTGTGTTGTCCCATTCCGATTTTTCTCCCAGCTCCGAAGCCTTGGTTGCGCTTGCGCGGTACATCGTTTCGCGTAGCGAGCGATCATCTGCATACTGCAAAATAGGAAAATACGATGGGAAATGCAAAGTAAAGCGCCAGCCGGTTTTACCTTCACGCTCAGCCGAAGTCTGCGCAGCCTGTTTCACATCATCAGGTAAGCCAACTAGTCGTGATTCGTCATCGATGAGTAATTCATAGGCATTGGTGGCATCAAGTACGTTTTCGGAAAAGCGGGTTGATAGTGCGGCGAGCTGTTCTTGAATTTCTGCAAAGCGTATTTTTTTATTTTCGGCAAGCTCAGCACCACCCAAACGAAAATCACGAACGGCATTGTCGACGATACGTTTACGTGCACTGTTGAGAGTCTGGTATTCATTGCTCGCTTGCAGAGCTTTGTATTTTTCGAATAGCTTGAGATTTTGTCCCAGTGCTGTCCAAAATTCAGTCACTTTGGGTTGATTTTCGTTGTACGTTGCACGCAGCTCTGTCGTGTCGACGACAGCATTCAAGTGGCCAACTACACCCCAGGCTCGACCCAGGCGTTCCGTTACGGCTTCCAGTGGCAAGACAAAGTTATCCCACGTGGGTGTATCCGCGGATGCTTCCAAAGTGTGGACAACAAGACGTGCTTCTTCAAGCAGCGCTTCAATAGCGGGTGTGACATGCTCAGGTTTGAACAGATCAAAACGGGGGAGATCAGAAAAATCCAGCAAAGCGTTGTCAGTCATGATGATGGGTATCTTAAGTTAAGTAGTACGTGTTCAATGGCGTTCAGCAGCTTCTACAGTATTTACTAATAGCATGGTGATGGTCATGGGGCCTACACCGCCTGGCACCGGAGTGATCCAGCCAGCAACTTCAGCGCAAGGGCCGTAATCCACATCGCCGCATAGTTTTCCGTCGTCGTCGCGGTTCATACCCACATCAATAACCACTGCTCCTGGCTTGACCATGTCGGCTGTAACGATGTTCCGCTTGCCGGTGGCAACCACCAAAATATCGGCATTCCGTGTGTGATGACCCAAGTCGCGTGTTTTGGAATTACATATAGTGACAGTGGCACCTGCCTGTAACAGCAGCATGGCTTGGGGTTTGCCCACTATATTAGATGCACCAACCACCACCGCATGCGCACCACGTACAGGATAGTTGATGGATTCCAGCATTTTCATTACACCATACGGTGTGCAGGGCCTAAACAGCGGCTGGCCTGTCATTAATAGCCCAGCGTTGTTGACATGAAAACCATCCACATCTTTTTCAGCGGCTATAGCCTCAATCACTTTGTGTGCATCGATATGCGCCGGAAGTGGTAGCTGCACCAGTATTCCGTGTATGCGGGGATCGTGGTTGAGCGCCTCTACACGGGCTAGTAGCTCAGCCTCCGTCAGTTGGGCGTCGTATTTTTCAAACACCGAGTGTATGCCCACTTCTTCGCAAGCCTTGATCTTATTGCGTACATAGACTTGAGAGGCAGGGCTGTCACCCACCAAAATCACCGCCAATCCTGGTTGCCGACCTTTGCTGGTTAGCGCGGCGACGCGCTCAGCCACGTGTGATCGTAATTCTTTTGATAATAGATTTCCGTTGATGATGTTTGCAGACATAGTCGGGAGGGGGGGTGGGTAGATAAAACATGATTATAAAGTCGGGTCCATTTTGATGCCGGGCAAAAGGCTGGCATGTGGTTAATTTCCTTGGACTGGGAATCGGTATATTCGTGCGGCGTGTGTCACCTATTATTTGCCTAAATCCCATATTATGAAATCGCTTACCGTATTTTGAAAAAAAGCTGGACTGCTGATACACTTCCCAATTCGCCCTAAGCCGTCCAGAATGCAACGGAATCGAGTTTCCGGCTCGACCCGAAATCACCCATCAGAAATACAAGAAGCAAGGAGACTTGATCATGTCAGCACAGCTAGACGACATCCTGGCGCAAGCCGCTAACGATCCCGACGTAATGGAGACCCAAGAGTGGCTTGATGCTCTTGAATCCGTGATTGAGCACGAAGGTGCAGAACGCGCACATTACCTGCTCGAGCGTATGGTTGATTTGGCTCGCCGTCGTGGTGCGCATATTCCCTTTTCCAGTCACACGGCCTACGTCAATACTATTCCGGCACACTTGGGCGAACACTGCCCGGGTAATCTCGAATACGAAGAACGTCTGCGCTCTTATATGCGATGGAATGCGATGGCGATGGTCGTCAAAGCTAATCGCACTGATGGTGATTTAGGCGGCCACATATCAAGCTTTGCCTCGCTGGCCAATATGTTGGGTATAGGTTTCAATCATTTCTGGCATGCCCCAACGGAGCATCACGGCGGCGACCTGCTCTATATACAAGGTCATTCTTCCCCCGGTATTTATGCGCGTGCTTTTCTTGAAGGCCGCATTAGCGAAGATCAGATGCTGAACTTCCGTCGCGAAGTCGATGGCAAAGGTTTGTCGTCATATCCGCATCCCAAACTCATGCCGGAGTTTTGGCAGTTCCCTACCGTCTCTATGGGCTTGGGCCCATTGATGGCGATTTATCAGGCTCGCTTTTTAAAGTATTTGCATGCGCGTCAGATTGCAGACACAGCCAATCGCAAAGTCTGGGCGTTTTGTGGCGATGGTGAGATGGATGAACCTGAGTCTATGGGCGCCATCGGTATGGCCGGTCGTGAAATGCTCGACAATCTGGTATTCGTCATTAACTGTAATTTGCAGCGACTTGATGGACCGGTGCGTGGCAACGGCAAAATTATTCAAGAGCTGGAAGCAGATTTCCGCGGTGCGGGCTGGAACGTTATTAAAGTGATTTGGGGTGGTAACTGGGATGAGCTGCTCGCACGCGACAAAGAAGGCGTGCTGCAACGAATCATGATGGAAACCGTGGATGGTGAATATCAAAACTACAAAGCCAAAGATGGCGCCTATGTGCGCAAGCATTTCTTTGGTAAGCATCCTAAGGCATTAGAACTGGTTGCCAATATGTCAGATGACGATATCTGGCGCCTGCTGCGCGGTGGTCACGATCCTCACAAAATTTATGCCGCTTACAAACAAGCGCAAGAGCATCAGGGCCAGCCTACGGTACTGCTAGTTAAGACAGTTAAAGGCTACGGCATGGGTAAATCCGGTGAGGCGCGCAACACCGCTCACCAGACTAAAAAATTGGATGATGAAGCCATACGCGAAATGCGCGATCGTTTTGGTATTCCTGTGCCAGATGACAAATTGCATGACGTGCCGTTTTATAAGCCGGCTGACGATGCACCAGAAATGAAATATCTGCATGAACGTCGTCGCCAGCTCGGTGGTTATTTGCCCCAGCGTCGTCGTCAGGCTGATGACAAATTAGTAGTGCCTCCTTTGTCTGCATTTCAATCAGTACTCGATGCAACCGCTGAAGGTCGTGAAATTTCAACGACCCAAGCCTATGTGCGTGTACTGACAGCGTTGCTGCGCGATGCGAATTTAGCTCCACGTGTTGTACCAATTTTGGTAGACGAGGCGCGCACATTCGGTATGGAAGGCTTCTTCCGTCAGATAGGTATTTTCAATCAGCAGGGTCAGCTGTATGAGCCTGTCGATAAAGATCAGGTCAGCTATTACCGTGAAGATAAAGCAGGTCAAATTCTTCAAGAAGGTATCAACGAAGCAGGCGCTATGAGTTCGTGGATAGCTGCTGCGACCTCATACTCGACGAACAACCGAGTTATGATTCCGTTCTATATTTTTTACTCGATGTTTGGCTTGCAGCGCATAGGCGATTTAGCCTGGGCAGCAGGTGATATGCGCGCGCGTGGATTTTTATTGGGCGGCACATCAGGTCGCACCACATTGAATGGTGAAGGCCTGCAGCATGAAGACGGACACAGTCATGTGCTGGCTTCAACCATACCGAATTGCATGCCCTATGACCCAACGTTTGCCCATGAAGTTGCGGTGATCATGCATGATGGATTACAGCGCATGGTGGAAAAACAAGAAGATGTGTTTTATTACATCACCCTGATGAACGAGAACTACAGTCATCCAGGTTTAAAGCCAGGCCAGGACGAAGGCATACTCAAAGGTATGTATCTGTTGCAGCCTTCAACC
>JAULVH010000028.1:0-5588 GCA_032111105.1 Burkholderiaceae bacterium
AATAGTCAGCGCAAGCGCGCAGAACTGGAGTAAGCATGATTTCCAGTCTGATCCGCGAGGCGCTCAAGGCGCGCCTGATTATGTTGGTCATTGCGCTTGCCTTAGTAGGTTTTGGCATACGCTCTACACTCAAACTCTCTGTTGATGCCTTCCCCGATGTCACCAATGTACAAGTTCAGATAGCTACTGAAGCACCGGGCCGCTCTCCCGAAGAAGTCGAACGGTTTGTAACGGTACCACTGGAAATTGGTATGACAGGCTTACCCGGCCTGACCGAAATGCGATCCTTAAATCGCAGCGGATTGTCCATCATCACGCTCGTTTTTACTGACGCAACCGATGTGTACTTTGCCCGGCAGTTAGTGATGGAAAGGCTGATCGAAGCCACCGCCCGATTACCTGAAGGTATTACGCCCATACTTGGTCCGGTCAGTACCGGCCTCGGTGAGGTTTATCAGTACACATTGCAAAGAAAAGACGACGGCACACGGAAATTATCTGAAACCGAATTAATGGAAAGACGCTCGGTGCAAGACTGGGTGGTACGCCCCATGCTGCGATCAATTTCGGGTATCGCCGAAATTAATTCCTTTGGCGGTTTAGAAAAACAATATCAAGTATTGGTTAATCCCGATCGCTTGCGCCATTATCATTTATCGCTGGAAGAAGTACGCACAGCACTGGCGAAAAACAATGCCAATTCAGGCGGCGGTATTTTGCCTCTGGGGCCTGAGCAGTATTTGATACGCGGTTTGGGTCTGACTAAAACTGTCGATGACATCAGTAATATCGTCTTGCAAGAAGAGCGCGGTATTCCTGTTTATGTACGCGACGTCGCAGAAGTAAAAATAGGCTCGGCATTGCGACAAGGTGCGTTAATTACCAGCGGAGATACTGAATCTGCTGGCGCGGTGGTGATGATGCTGCGCGGCGGTAATGCCAAAGAAATTGTGGGACGACTCAAAACCAAGGTCAATGAGATCAACAGCAAAGGCATGCTGCCTGACGGCTTGCAGATCGTTCCTTTTTATGACCGCACTGAGTTAGTTGATGCCTCACTCTGGATGGTTGGCAAAGTACTGATTGAAGGCGTGATTTTGGTAGTGATTGTGCTGCTCATCTTTTTGGGCGATATACGATCTAGCCTGGTGGTGGTTGCTACCTTAATCATTACTCCCCTGATCACTTTCATGATCATGAACCGCATAGGTTTATCAGCCAACCTCATGTCTTTGGGAGGGTTGGCTATCGCCATCGGCCTGATGGTGGATGCCACCGTGGTGGTGGTCGAAAATGTATTCCACCAACTGGGGCACGCTCAAAAAAATGAACGGCTCAACGTCGTACTGAACGCCACGCTGGAGGTGGCTAAACCGACAATCTACGGTATCTCCATCATCATTCTCGTTTTCCTTCCGCTGATGACCTTAACCGGCATGGAAGGAAAAATGTTTGCACCACTCGCACTCACGATTGCAATCGCTCTTGCTGTATCACTGGTGGTGTCGTTGTTACTTTCACCCGCACTTTGTTCATACATTCTCAAAGGTGGTGCTGGAGCTGAAAGCGATACTCGGCCCATCGCCTGGATGAAGCGACATTATCAAACACTGCTCAATGCGGCGTTAGCTTCTGAAAAGAAAACCGTTTTTGCTGCAGTAGTTCTCTTGGTAACCTCGTTCATGCTGGTACCTTTCCTCGGTAAAAGCTTTATCCCCACCCTGAAGGAAGGTTCCATTACGCCCTCGATTATTCGTATGCCTAGCATTTCGCTCAATGAAGCCATACAAATCGATATGAAAGTAATGAAAATAGTCAGCCAGGTACCGGGGGTAAGCAAAGCGGTATCGCTACTCGGCCGTGGAGAATCCCCGGCTGATCCCACAGCACCGAATGAATCCAATCCTATTGTTTCTATTGATCCCAACAGCGGTAGAACACAAGTAGAAATCGAAGAAGACATACGTAAAGCATTGGGTAATTTACCGGGCGTGCAAATTGTGATGAATCAGCCGATTGCACAGCGTGTCGATGAAATGCTTACTGGCGTACGCTCACAATTAGCGATCAAGATCTTTGGCGATGATTTAAATGAACTAAAACGTCTGTCAGAAGAAGTCGCGAAAGTCGTCAAACAAGTTCCGGGGGCGCGCGACATCCGTATCGATAGGCTGTCAGGCCAACAAGCACTCACCATTGATATTGATAGACGCGCTATTGCCCGTTACGGCATCAATGTGTCTGACATACACAGCATTATTGAGACAGCCATCGGTGGTAGCGAAGTCAGTCAGCTGTATGAGGGTGAGCGTCGCTACGGTATCTTGCTACGTTATCCGGAAAACTACCGAGATTCGGTTGAGGTAATACGCGCAACCATGCTGCGCACGGCAGAAAACGCCATGATTCCTTTAAGTAGCGTAGCCAGTATCAAAGTCATGGATGGTCCACCTAACATACAGCGTGAAATGGGTAAGCGCCGTATTGTGGTCGGCGCCAACGTGGCAGGCCGCGATCTGGGAGGCTTTGTCGCCGAAGTGCAGCAACGCGTAGAAGAGAATGTCAAACTACCTGAAAGCTATTATTTTTCATGGGGTGGGCAATTCGAGAACATGGAACGCGCCATGAAAACGCTGATGGTCATCGTGCCACTGACAGTGGTGGCGATTTATTTCCTGCTGTTTTTGATGTTCAACTCCATGCGATTAGCCGGACTCATCATCACCGTATTACCGTTTGCATCGATAGGTGGTGTCTTTGGACTAGCCATTACAGGTGAATATTTGTCCGTACCCGCATCGGTTGGTTTTATTGCTCTTTGGGGTATCGCTGTTTTGAACGGCGTGGTGCTGGTGACGTATGTACGTAAACTCAGAGAAGACGGTTTGCCCGTAGCTCAAGCCATACGTGAAGGTTGCGCGCAGCGTTTTCGTCCGGTGATGATGACAGCAACCGTTGCCTTGTTGGGTCTGGTGCCGTTTTTGTTTGCCACTGGCCCCGGCTCCGAAGTACAACGGCCGTTAGCCATTGTTGTGATTGGCGGCTTGATCACCTCAACATTACTCACCCTGGTTGTACTACCTGTGCTCTACCGCTGGTTTGAACCACCGGTCGAAGCACAAACTTCAGTCAACCTGTAAGTAGTATTTACTGACCAACCAAGCGCCGACGTGCAAACGACTCGGCGCTTGAACTGGCCCAGTAACTTTTAAATGGTTCGGGTAACGCAGGCAGATTGGATTCATCGGCTAAGGCACCCTGCCCTACGGTGGGCAAGGTTGCCGACAGCGGCAAAGGCTGCCCCGCTTCGGTACGCACCATGATGTGATCTGCGGTGATTTGCTCGGGATGCTCCAAGCCGGCAGCTCCCACTAATTCAGACAACGCATGGACAGTCAGCTCATGAAAATTAGCTACCCGTGTCGCTTTGTCTGGAACCACTAGTGCACGCTGACGATTCGGATCTTGCGTGGCCACACCGGTGGGACAGGTATCTGTATGACAGCTGCGCGATTGTATGCAACCTAATGCAAACATAAAACCCCGCGCAGAATTACACCAATCCGCACCCAGAGAAATAGCGCGCGCAATATCAAATGCAGAAATAATTTTTCCTGAAGCGCCTATGCGAACCTGATCACGCTTACCTATGCCTACCAAAGTGTTGTGCACCAAGCGCAGCCCCTCGCGCATAGGCATACCAACGTAGTCTGCAAACTCTACAGGTGCAGCTCCCGTGCCGCCTTCACTACCATCAACCACAATAAAATCCGGATAGGTGTCGCTTGCCAGCATGGCTTTGGCGATTGCAAACCATTCCCAAGGTTGGCCGATACACAATTTAAAACCGACAGGCTTGCCGCCACTTAGCTCTCGTAGTTGACGTATAAAAGCCATCAACTCCAGTGGTGATGAAAATGCACTGTGTGAAGCAGGTGAAACACAGTTTTGCGCCAAAGGTACGCCGCGTGTTGCTGCAATTTCCGCGGTAACTTTGGCCGCAGGTAGTACTCCGCCATGTCCGGGCTTAGCGCCCTGCGACATTTTTATTTCTATCATTTTCACCTGAGGCGAACTGGCCTGCTCGGCAAATCGTTCAGGATCAAACTGGCCTGTCGACGTGCGGCATCCAAAATACCCCGAGCCAATTTCCCACACCAGATCACCGCCATGCTCGCGGTGATAAGAAGAAATCGATCCTTCGCCAGTGTCATGATAAAAGCCCCCGATTTTCGCGCCACGATTCAATGCGCGTATAGCATTAGGAGAGAGCGAACCAAAACTCATCGCTGAAATATTAAAGATGGATGCTTCATAGGGCTGAGTACAGTGTGCCCCACCGATACGAATACGAAACGTCTCAGGATCAGCTACTTTAGGAGCTGCTGAGTGTCCTATCCATTCAGTATCTCTGCCGTAGACCGACTTAATCGTGCCAAAGCCACGCGCATCATTTTGTCGCTTTGCACGCGAGTACACCATGGCTCGCTGGTTGCGTGAAAACGGAAGATTTTCTTCATCATTCTCAAGAAAATATTGACGTATCTCTGGGCGTATATATTCGAGCATGAACCGCAAATGGCCCGATACCGGATAATTTCTTAGTACGGCATGATGCTCCTGGCGATAATCACGCCAGCCAATGATAAAAAGAATCAAACAAATGAAGGACAGCAGATGCGAGAACGGAAAAAATAAAAAAAACCCGAAGCCTGATAGCACCCAGGGCAAAAACCGCGAATACTCAGCCATAGCCTATCTCCTTGTCTTATTTAAACTGTTCTTACACAGGCCAATAACTCGTCGCTTAAGCCTTGGCACATGCGGAAATTAATTTAGTTAAATTCTACTGTTACCTGTGGATCACCCGGCAAACCTAAGTACTGCACTCGAGCCTTCATGCCCGACTTGGTAGGTAGTGGTGGTATGAAACCACCCAGACTTAAGAGGTCGCCTTTCTTCAAGGTGATGCCATCTTTTTTCAATGCTTGTGCCAGCCACATCGCCGCATTGATCGGGTTATCCATCAACACACTGCCCTTAACGCGTCCTAGTTCCTTGCCTTCGGCATCATCCGTCATCACCACTGTCATGTTGGCTAATGCATCTAAAAACGCCTGCGTTTTTTTCACCGGTATTTCCATACCTAGGACACCGCCACGGAAAGCCACATTGGTTGCAATCATCGCGTTGCCGCTGAACTGACCTTCCAACATCAGATCAGGCAATTCTATAAAGGGAATGATGGACTCAAGATAGCCTAAGGCTTCCAGCGGTGTCTTTGCATCGGCCAGCCGTGGATCACTTACTTCCACCAGAAAATCAGCTTCAACTAAAGGACGCGCACCGAAATCTGCAGGAAGAATGGCAATAATATCGATCATATTACGTTGATACATATAGCCCCACTTCGGGCCATCAACACCAAAGCGTTTTTGCAAAGCCGGATTAGTAAACGCGGCTTTATAACCCACCAAGGCGCCCAAAGGTACTGTCAGCTTTGTGCCTAGTTTGCGCTTGGCGCACTCTGCATCATCCAAGCTAATGTCATTACCAAATCCTTTGCTGAGCTTTCGCTGACTAAACTC
>JAULVH010000029.1:0-8947 GCA_032111105.1 Burkholderiaceae bacterium
GGCCATATCGGCAAAGGTATAGCGATGCAACGGTCCGTGCGTCTCACGACTAACAATGACCTGCTGGCCAAATTGATTGGCGCCGTGCTCAAGAATGGCTGAAATCAGCAACGGGCGCTCCATCATTTTTCCGATTGATTGCATAGCTTATTCCTCATTAATTTGATAATTATAGTTAGAAGACTTGCGGTAAAGACCCAGATTCTAGAGGGGTCAGAGAACCATCTAATTGGCGGGATTTACGATGTCTTACATGATAAAACAGCCCGGTAGTTCAAGCGTAGCTGGAGCATCATTAGCGCATAACGAGATACAAAAAATAATGCTGTTGCATTCCGCAGAGGTCGACATACCCTATTAAAAAATAACGGCAGGGGCGATAATTTAGTTTCAAAAAAATAACTTTTTAAATTTTAATCAATAGTGACGGGACTTAGGGAGGCACTAACAACAACTGTTTGCCCTTTAGTACAGCTATTCAAGGGTAACGAAACGTGAAACCATGTTAATTGAAAATAATTTTATAACCGTACGTGTTTGGCATACCCATGTATCAACACGTAGAATCTATCAAGGCCTGCTATGTTTGGAGACATACTTAAAAATAAGCGTGAAGAATTGGGGATGACTCTCCATGAGGTGTCGCTTATCACGGGCATGTCACCAAAAAAAGTCAGCTCGCTTGAAAACGATAGACTCGAAGATTTTGTTGGTGGCATCAAAGAGATTGAACGTTTAACTAAGCTTTATGCACGCAAACTCAACGTTAGTATAAATACAGATTTATTAGAACAAATGAAAAAAACAGGCACTACCGCCAATTTAAATTCTATCGAAGTCGAAATTCCATTATTTCTTCTTGTTTCGCCTAAAAAGAAAAAAGCACGCGCACTTCCCTGATTAAATATTGACCTACTTAGATTTAATTTAATTTTTAACCTTAGGCTGGAAAGAAAACGAACTCAATGGTCGATTTATATGTTGGTAGCGGGGTCACTATGAACGGAAAAATACATGTTCCTGGCTCAGCTGAAATTGATGGTTCATTCACAGGGATGATTGTTGCCAACTCAATTGACATTACACTCAATGGAGTGGTGTCAGGCAGCACAGTCGCCGATCATATTCGTGTAGAAGGCAGATTAAAAGAAACTGTAGTTGCTCAAAAAAATTTGTTGATCGAAGCAACAGGAAAAGTTGAAGGAAAAGTAACCTACGCTGACCTTGAAGTAAAAAAAGGAGGCAGCATTCAAGGCGACATGTCACTAACCTATCGATAGCACACGTATGAACAAGATGGCCCTGATTCAAGCAGATGCAAATACTGTGACAATTGGAATTGGAAAATTACTCCGCCTTAGGCGTGAGGAATTAGTTTGGTCGGTTGATGAAGCAGTCCGAAAAACAGGGATACCCAAACATTCCATCACAGCCATAGAGCTGGAAAATTTCCATTTATTTTTAGATAAAACTGCCACGCTAGAAAGCTACATTAGACTTTACGCAAAAAAATTGGGGCTTTCTTTGACACTCAAAGAACATTTGATTGCGAAAGCCAAAAATTCCTTCAAACCCAGCGAACCAGGAATGGAATTTTTAAACGAGGTAAAGCTAGGACGCTAAAAAAGCCCATAATGAGCCAAATTAAAATATGCCAACCAAGGCAGTCTAGTGGTTTCCTAGTATCAAATCCTTCTTTGAAATTCAGTTAATTCACATAAACATATGGGAATTCGTTAATACGCTTTCACCCGCACCCAGCAGCATTATTCGTTCACAATATAACTTCGTAACAATAGTTTTTTACGCATCTACACAATGGCTTAACTCGTTTTCCGTTTAGAGTAGAAAACCCGATCAACGATCTTAAATCATTTATCTGCTCGTGAAATTTTTTTAAAATCGTCGAATTAAAATGCATAAAACTACTACTATTTCGTAATTCACTGCCTACATTTTAAAAACAAGCAGCACCATAAAAAACCAAGTAAATATAAACGAGCCTCAAACGCTAGGGAGATGCTGATTTATGGTGAATTTTATGGAGAGCCAGCGCAGCTGTGCGACGCAGAACAAAGTAAATCAACGGCTAAGATTAGTTCCCAACTAAAAAACCGTCTGGTTTTTTAGTTAATCAGCGCTTCCTTAGAAATACTATTTACAAGTTCATCAATATGCCACTTCACATACAGACAACCATTTTCATGATCTGCATGGCTTACTTAGTCTTGCACGGTGCGATATGGTTTTCACTTTCAGAACAGCGTAACACGCAAGTTAGGCTATGGTGTATTTCAGGTTTGATTAGTGGGCTATCTGTAATTTTATTATCATTACGTTTTCAAGTTGGCGAATTTATTTTTATGTATTTCGGGCAGCTTTTGATGCTAATAGGAAATGTAGGGCGACTCGTAGCACTAAGAATGTACTTAGACAATCGATTAGGACTTGCCATCGTTGTACACAGCATAACCGCAACTGTTTATTTTCTATGTTTTATTAGCGCCTACGAAGCGGGAATGTCTGATGCCATTTTGGCGATTCTGTTCTTTGGTTTTTATACCTTGATATGCCTTGATTATTTTTTGGTAGGTTTTCAAACTTCTCTACGATTACAGACATTAGGACCACGTCTATTAATGATGGGCGGCCTTGTGTTGAGCGGATCACTCGGCTTCAAAACTACTATGCTGGCTTTAGGCCTGGGAGCCGAAAGTATTTATGATCCCGGCGTAGATCAATATGTGATGATAGCTGGACAATTTATCGCTATTACATTAATTAACATCGGTTTTCTACGTATCTTTCTCGACTTGCGCGAACAAAAAAATCTGAAAAATGAGCGTAGTCTAGCTGCCGCTGAAGCTGAGGCTATTATGCTAGACCAACATAGAAATGAACTACAGGCCTTACTTAAAGAACGCGAAGAAATCATTCGTCAATTAACCCTCTCGAATAAAACAGCGGGTATGGGTGCACTTGTCGCTAGTCTTGCTCACGAATTGAACCAGCCTTTATGTGCTATCGGACTTAATGCACAACTAGTTGAGAGAAAGCTGAATTCCGCTAACGTGGATGTACTGAGTGCACGAAAATTCCTTGACTCAGTCATAACTGACAATCGCCGAGCTGCAGGTATCATCACTGCCCTGCGAGGGATGTTTGAAAATCCAGATCGCGAGCACGGCAGAATAAACTTTGACGAACTGATTCAAGAAACGCTGGTCTTAGTTTCACTACGAGCAAAAGACGAACACGTAAGCATAAAAACTATACTTAATTCTGGTGCTTCGATTGAGGGAGATCCGACTCAACTACAGCAGGTCATACTGAACCTTTTTAATAATTCTTTAGATGCGCTCTGTAGTACTGATTTTCAAGAAAATTTTACAAAAACTATTACTATTTTCAGTGAAATAAAAGATGGAATGATTGTGCTGCATGTGGATGATAATGGTGTCGGTATTCCTGAGGAATTTCACTCATCGGTGTTTGAACTTTTTAAAACCAATAAAGCTTATGGCATGGGAGTCGGGCTATGGTTATCAAGAACTGTCATCAATGCGCATGGTGGTGATATGCGCTTTATTAGCACGCCTGGAGTAGGCACTCATTTTGAAGTAACACTGCCTGCCATGCGCAACAAATCATAGCCATTAACAAGCTTGTAAATCAATTAATGAAACACAATGTGAATCTATAAATTAAACACAGAAACACTGGAACTGCCAATCAAACTTCGCTAAAAACTGTAGCAATTGACTTGTGATCTTCCGATGGTTAAATGCTAACCATCAGTTACCATAGTAATGCCCTAAGGGGCATGTCTGCGCCCAAGGTAACGCTTTATAATTGCTTAATTGGTATTGAGTTTAATTATATGTGCTGTTTCAGAGCACGTGATAGATATCCCGAACTTTTGCGATCATTTTCGCAGTACTAATTAAGGGCATGCGCTGCCATGAATCAAAGAACATTTCGTCAAATCGTTACTGTCCACGATCAGCGAGAAGCTGAACGATATTCACGTGGCTGCATTGCAGTCATTGACGATGATCAGACCGTTCGCGAGGCAATTTTATCCACCCTCGAATCCGAAGGTTATGCCACAAATTCATATGCCTCAGCTGAGGCCTATCTGAACGCAATTAACATTGCGCTAGCTGAATTTCCAGGGCCACGATGCCTTCTGCTCGATGTAAAAATGCCAGGATTAACGGGCCTTGACCTACAAAAGAAGCTGCATGATTTGTCTGAAATTACACCCATTATTTTCATGAGTGGCGGTAGTAGCGCACGAGAAGCGGTTCAAGCACTTAAAAATGGCGCTACCGACTTTCTGATAAAGCCATTCTCCGAAGAAGACCTGCTCGCTATCGTCAGCGAGGCGCTATCTAAGAGTAATAATGAGCAAAAAGAAAAGATGGAAATTGAGGACGTAAATACCCGACTGGCTCGTCTCACGGATAGAGAAACACAAATCGCCCACATGGTGGCTGCTGGACTTCTGAACCGAGATATAGCTGTCAAACTAGGTATCGCCCTCCGAACAGTCAAACTCCATCGTATGCATATGATGAATAAATTAGGTATTACTCATGTGGTTGAATTGGCGCGAATAATCGATTCTGCCAAAGCATAAATCCTGTATCCGCAGAACCCTAAAAAGATATAGGTCAAGAAGACGTGCTTAGATCACACCTTTATCTTTTAGCGTAGTGATTTGGGTATCGGATAATCCTGTATACCGCTGCAGAATCTCATGCGAGTGCTGGCCTAGTGTGGGTGGTGCACTTTGATATTCGATGGGTGTGCCAGAAAATTTGATCGGGTTAGCGATCGACGGCACAGTTCCAGCCAATGGATGCGGCAAATCGATGCGCATCTCACGGTGCACCACTTGCGGGTTCTCGAAGGTCTGTGCGATTGAATTAACCGGCCCACACGGAACTCCTTGCGGTTGCAGCAGACTGACCCACTCTTCAACACCTCGCGTAGCGAATATCGTTTGTAGCAGGGGTAGTAGTTCTTCGCGATGCCGTACTCGGTTAGCATTTTTGGCGTAGCGTTCATCCGTAACGTAATCCGAACAACCCAGCACACCGCACAGTTTTACAAATTGCGTATCGTTGCCCACCGCGATAATGATGTCGGCATCCGCTGCTTTAAAAACCTGATACGGAACGATGTTGGCATGTGCATTACCCTGCCTATGGGGTACTTTGCCTGTACATAAATAATTTAAATTCATATTAGCCATCGTGGCTACCTGAACATCCAGCAGTGCCATATCAATATACTGCCCTTCACCACTCATCCGACGATGCTCAATCGCCGCAAGAATCGCAATCGTGGCATACAGACCCGTCATGATGTCTGCAGCAGCTACGCCCACTTTTTGTGGCCCACCACCGGGTAAATCGTCGCGCTCGCCGGTGATACTCATCAAACCACCCAAGCCTTGCACAATAAAGTCGTACCCCGCCACATCGGCCATAGGGCCAGTTTGTCCAAAGCCGGTAATGGAGCAATACACCAACCGAGGATTAATCTCCTTAAGCGCTGCATAGCCCAAGCCATAGCGGGCCATATCACCGACTTTGTAATTTTCGATGAACACGTCAGTCTCTTTAATTAGCTGACGAATGATTTCCTGCGCCTCGGACTTTGCAATATTTAGAGTCAGTGATTTTTTACCGCGATTAGCAGCGAGGTAATACGCCGCCTCGGTGGTGTCATTGCCCGCTTCATCTTTCAGATAAGGCGGACCCCAACCGCGCGTATCGTCGCCAGTACCGGGACGCTCAATTTTAATAACGTCTGCACCCATGTCAGCTAAAACCTGACTAGACCAGGGCCCCGCCAGAACGCGCGAAAGATCCAATACCCTTAGGTGCGAAAGAGCGCCTGCCATACGAGCCTCATTATCAAAATAGATTTTTTACATTCATTACGCACATCGCCAAATAAAACTCATAAGTAGGCAGACTGGCATAATCAGAGATAACACTACATTTGTTGAGGATACAACATGATACGAGACGCACAGACCTTGACTATGCTGAACGACTCCGTCACACGATTTGTACGTACCCGACTCGTCCCAGCAGAAAACCTGGTCGCTGAGACTGATGAGATACCTGCTGAACTAATTAATGATATGCGTGAGCTGGGGCTTTTTGGTCTGTGCATACCCGAAGAGTACGGTGGGCTGGGTTTAACGATGGAGGAAGAAGTTCTCGTTACCTTTAATCTGGCCTGGACATCGCCGGCCTTCCGTTCACTGATCGGCACGAATAACGGAATTGGCTCACAGGGCTTAATCATCGATGGCACTACAGCGCAAAAAGAAAACTATCTGCCCAGATTAGCTACTGGTGAATTGATTGCCTCCTTTGCACTAACCGAACCAGATTCCGGATCTGATGCAGCATCACTTCGTACCACTGCGGTTCGTGATGGTGATGTCTACATACTAAATGGCACCAAGCGCTACATTACCAACGCACCGGAAGCTGGAATTTTTACCGTCATGGCGCGCACCGATCCCACCATTAAAGGCTCCGCAGGTATTTCAGCTTTTTTAGTTGAAGCAGGCACACCCGGTTTGATACTCGGTAAGCGCGATATCAAGATGGGACAAAAAGGCGCACACACCTGTGACGTCATTTTGCAAGACTGCCGTGTACCTGTAGCCAACCTGATCGGCGCTAAAGAAGGTGCCGGCTTTAAGACAGCAATGAAGGTACTCGACAAGGGTCGTCTGCATATTGCTGCAGTCTGTGTTGGCGCTGCAGAGCGCATGTTAGCTGACGCACTTGCCTATGCCATGCAGCGTCATCAATTTGGTAAACCTATCGCTGATTTCCAATTGATACAGGCTATGCTAGCCGATAGCAAAGCTGAGCTTTATGCTGCGCGTTCTATGGTAATTGATGCCGCACGCCGGCGCGATGATGGCGAGGATATCGCTACCGAGGCTTCCTGCTGCAAGTTATTTGCATCTGAGATGTGCGGTCGAGTCGCTGACCGTGCTGTTCAGATACACGGTGGGGGTGGTTACGTTGCTGATTATGCAGTTGAACGTTTTTATCGTGATGTTCGGCTATTCCGAATTTTTGAAGG
This sequence comes from Burkholderiaceae bacterium, assembly GCA_032111105.1. GTDB lineage: Bacteria > Pseudomonadota > Gammaproteobacteria > Burkholderiales > Burkholderiaceae_D > Pernthalerella. The sequence goes on from JAULVH010000029.1 coordinate 7,126, forward strand.
TACTTCGCAAATTCAGCAATTGCTCATCGCTAGAAATATGATCAGATCAGCAGGTGGGTCGTAATCATCTTTTTATTACCGAGGCCTAATTTTTACATGATTTGTAGTGGCTGCTACTCATTAGAAAAAGCTTTATGATCTATGACATTAAATATCTTTTTTAACACTCGTGCCAGCTGCTATCAAATTTGATAGTGAATCTGTATATATCGATAAAATTTTGTCTTTTTTGTTTCAGTTTGAATACTATTTATCAGGATCATATGCTCAAAAATTACACCACCCAACTAGCTCAACTACGTACTGCAACTGCCAGCCTTTTAGCGATTACCTTATTTGCGTGTGGCTCTGCAAACGCTGCAGAAATAAATACTCTACTCGATCAATCGATCGCTGGTAATCATCGTAGCGAGACTAACCGCGCTCGCGACCGTTACCGTCATCCTAAAGAAACGCTGCTATTTTTTGGTCTTAAGCCTGAGATGACCGTTATCGAGATATCCCCTGCCGCTGGCTGGTATACCGAGATACTCGCACCCACGCTAAAAAATCAAGGAAAGTACTACGCAGCGGTACCTAAAATAGTCGATCAAATGCCCGAGTCCATGAAACGACGCGACACCGGCTACCGTGCCATGCTCGCTGCCGATCAGAGTCTGTATGGCGCAGCCACTATCATCACCTACGACAGCAACTCGCTTGAGTTTGGTCCGAAAACATCGGCCGATATGGTGCTGACGTTTAGAAATGTTCACAACTGGGCTAAAGCTGGCAATGCAGCTCAGATGTTTAGTGGGTTTTTCAATGTACTTAAAAAAGGTGGAATACTCGGCGTAGTCGAGCACCGCGCAGCTCCGGCTACGAGCTTCAAGGCACAGATAGATTCTGGCTACATGACAGAAGCCTATGTCATTGAGGCAGCTACTCAGGCTGGCTTTAAACTTCTGGCATCGTCCGACATCAACAATAATTCGCTCGACACCAAAGATCATCCGGGTGGTGTGTGGAATTTACCGCCCAACCTGAGAGATGTGCCCGAACAGGATCGTGCACGTTATCTGGCCATAGGTGAATCTGATCGAATGACACTCAAGTTTGTAAAACCCTAATCCACTAAATTGCACACGCTATGACTAATCGCCTATTGCATAAGCTCGTTGCTGCGCTACTACTGATAAGCATGCAAGCAGCTTGCGCAGACGATCCCGCAGTCTATGGCCCAGAGCTGCAAGAGTTCCCCTACCCATTTGCTGTACAGCGCTTTGTTTTCGAATCCCAGCGCCAGCAAGTGCAAATGGCCTACATGGATCTGCTGCCAGAAAAACCCAACGGACGCACCGTGGTGCTCATGCATGGGAAAAATTTCTGTGGCGCGACGTGGGAACACACGATGCGCTATCTCTCGGCTCAGGGCTACCGAGTTATAGCACCAGATCAAATTGGTTTTTGTAAATCGAGTAAGCCAGGCGCCTATCAATACAGCTTCCAGCAACTAGCGCACAACACGCACGCACTTCTGGCACGATTAGGCATACAGCGAGTAACCCTGCTGGGGCACTCCACTGGCGGTATGCTGGCCACTCGCTATTCACTTATGTTCCCCAAGCAGGTGGAACAACTGGTGATGGTTAATCCTATCGGGCTGGAAGACTGGAAGGCAGAAGGCGTTCCTTCACTAACGATAGACCAGTGGTACGCGCGTGAACTACTGGTCACTGATGAGCGTATACGTAATTATGAGCGCAGTACTTATTACGTAAATGAATGGCGTCCCGAGTATGAAATCTGGGTGCAAATGCTGGCGGGTATGTTTCGCGGCCCT
>JAULVH010000030.1:0-999 GCA_032111105.1 Burkholderiaceae bacterium
ACATCCAGTAATTTAGATGGATTTTCGTTACGTAAATTATTTTTCCCGCATGTGGCAGAGCAAAACGTCATCACACTCGCATCGGATGAAGAAATCGTCGCGCGCTATTTAGCTAGCGCTGATGCACAAACAACTAAGCCGCGATTCGATTTTCTTTTTTTAACATCATCACATTCGCCTTATACCTACCCTCCGGATTACGCGCGCTTTAAACCGCTACCAACGGTCGAAGGGGGGTTTGCGATCAACCGGCAAACAAACGCTTTGCCTTACAAAAATGATTATCACAACAGCTTGTATTATCTGGATACCTTGGTAGGCCAAATACTCACAGCGGCACAAAAATCCGGCGCGCTAGACAATTCATGGGTGGTTATTACAGGAGATCATGCTGAAGAATTTAATGAAAATGGCATGGGTTATTGGGGGCATGGCAGTAACTTCACCCGCTGGCAAACTCAAACGCCGTTGCTAGTCATGTCGCCAGGTCAGTTTGTAGCGAAACAAGAAAAAAAATTATCGTTGCATCAGGATGTTGTACCTACCTTGATGCAAGAGGCATTGGGCTGTACCGCGCCCGTAAACACCTACAGCAACGGAATGAATTTATTTCAGTTGCCCGCGCACAGAGGCACGGTGCTTTCATCGTATATGACGCAGGCCTACTGGTTTGATGACATGATTTTTGATCGCACTACGAATAAAAAATACGATTGGCGAGATAGTAAACAGGCCCGCTCACTGGATAACACCGAAGCTGTGCGAGTGCTGATTAATGAAGAGCGGCGGTTTCTATCAACAGGTAATTAATTCAGCGGATGTCAAATCTATAGTTTGCTCACCGAGCATAAAAAAGCCACCCCGAAGGGTGGCTTTTTACTTACTAACGTTTTACTCAGACTGGTACTAGACCAGTAAGAGATTAGAACGAGTGAGCAACACCAACTGCGAGGTTGGTTGTAGCTGATGCTGCGGCGTTGTTGAACGAGAACGCGCCAC
>JAULVH010000030.1:1023-8831 GCA_032111105.1 Burkholderiaceae bacterium
TCTGCACCGCCAGTACCACGACCGTACGAAACGTATGTGAAGGTACGCTTGGACAAGTCGTACTTCATACCGATGCTGGTCAGTGTTTGCTCTGTCGACAAATCGTTACGAGCGTACTGCAGGTTTGTGCTCAGAGCATCGCTCAACTGATAGCCCAAGCTCACGCTGGTGCTGCCAATTTTGTAGCCGTTACCGTAGCCTTTAGTTTCGTCGTTGCTCAAGTAGTTAGCAGCAAGAGTCAATTGGCTGGACAAAGGCATAGAGGCGCTGATGCTGTAGCTGCTGTTGACGTTTTTACGAGTCTGGTAACCAACGTTTACTGCTGCTGGGCCAACTGCGCCAGCCAGGGTGTATGCCTGGTAGGATTCTGTATCAGCTGAAGTCGACACTGTGCCGTCTTTAGCGCCAGATTTAGTTGTAGTCATCGCGCTCAGCGTGAAGCCGTTGATTGATGGCGATGTGTACAAGATTGAATTTGGGATGAAGAAACCATCGTAGCCAAAGCTTGTGCTACCAGCCATGTTTACTGCTGCTGCGCCGTAGCCAGACAGAATCATACGGTTAACGAAGAACGCGCCGTTACCGACTGTGCCTGAAGCGTTAGTGATGATGAATGGTGACAGTTGCAGACCGGCATTGACCGAACCGAAATCGCCTGACAGGCCAACAGTAGCAACACGTGTGAACAACGCGCCGAAGCCGCTAGCTTGTGCAGTTGCACCGCCAACACCACCGCTGGTTGCCGAACCGTTGTTCAAGCTCACGCCTGTTTCGAGTTGGAACATAGCTTTCATGCCATTGCCCAAGCTCTCGCCGCCTTTGAAGCCGATGTGCGAAGGAGCAGTCCATGAACCTGTACCGTCAAAATAGGTACCTTTGCCGCCGTTGCTATGAGCAACAGCTGCGTCAACTGCACCGTAGATTGTTACGCCATCAGCCATCGCAGCTGTCGATGCTACTAAAGCAAACGCAGCCAATGCGATTTGAGTTTTTTTCATTATCTAATCTCCAAAATGTGTACATGAGCCCGCTCGCGCTGTGGACGAACTAGGCACCACGCAGACTGATTAATGGAGGATGCGATAACGTTTGCGCACGCGATGAACGCGGCGTATGAAGACTGTCGAGGCAAGCACAGTCGTATTAAATTTTCAAAACTACAATTAATTATCTAATTACCAATCTACTCTCTAACCTTTTCACTGTTTAAACTCGCTACGCTTTACCCCTGCCGCTGTAATGAGCTAGTCTCTCGCTATTGATCCAAACCAATCATGTACGACGTTGAATAAGGCAGGAGGTGCATTATGCGTGTCCTATCCGTGGAAGATATCGATCTGATGATCACATTAGTCAGCAGCCAAAAAGTGCTGAGAGATGCTGGTCGACACGAACAACAGCTGGACAAACTAATCAGCATGGGCATCATTCGTCCGGGTGGAGGTGTGCTCGCGCTAACGGAACTAGGTCAGAAAACTGCGCATGCCTTGTTGGGCCATAGCCTGGGGTCTTCTCAAGACGCTACGCTGGCAGATGCTCCGGTGGATGAAGCCCTGCCCTTGGAGATCGCGTCTCAGGCATCCGCTGTAGTTCCAGCAAAAGCTGAAGCCGAAGCCGCACCCGAAGCTGATGCTACAGCGGAGGCTGTAACGGAAGCAGCCTCTGGAAACGATACGCCCGCGCTCGAAACCAATTAAAGATGATCCTTATTTTATAAGCATCACTGCCATACATCTGCCCTACGCTAAGCGAAGGGCTTTTTTTTATATGCAAAAATTATCTATGACACAGGGCATATGTAAGCACCTGGTTGGTCTGCTGATCACGATGTGGTCCATGACTGCACTAGCCGATGCAGGCATTCGTCTTCAGGAAATTCTTCAATGCAAAGACGCGGAGATCGTGACCTGGGGCGATGGACAAGACCGCCCAACCTCGGCTACATCTCTCATCTTTTTTTATAAGCACAGTGGCGCACCGCCTTGGTTTCAGGAGTACCAAGTCATCAATCTTCTTGCCCGCGCTTCAGCTGAATGGTCTAAGTGCGGCATTCCTGCACAAGTGACGGCATGGCAAGGACCGGTTCAAAACACCAAGGGCATAATTGTTGTTCAATGGGACGGCAGCGGAAGCGGCGGTCATTTTGGGCTAGCCAACCTCTCGCAAAATCAATTGACGTTAGGAACGCAAGCTTTCCATATGCTTAATCAGCGCAATCCCACCCACAACGCGCTTGATACGTTGCAAATGGTGTTAGCGCATGAGATGGGACATTTTTACGGCATGCTCGCGCACTCGCGGCGCTGTATCGATGTTTTGTCTTACTACAATGATGGTAAGGGTGGGCAGTGTTATGCACGCGATCTAGGTCTGTTAAAACAGTATCCCGAGTATCGCTCTTCACTACCCACGGCTTGTGATATTCAACGCTGCCGCTTACTCAACCGTATGCCCTGACTGTACGTAATAGCTATTCCCTGAAGTCGGCGCGCTCAAGAGCCTGCTGCGCATACCAACCAATACGACCCTCAGGATCCATGCGCGTAATATCATCTAAGGCAACGCGTAGTAGTTCATTTTGCTGCTCGAGCGAATAAACACGATTCCTCAAATTGCTGGCATCAAGCCAGGAGCCCACAGCACTTATCAAGCGGGCTATCAGATAACTCCAGTTAGGCATGGTGTAGGGCTACTAGTTATTGTGCGCGGCATCAGTGTACCTCGACTATCTGCATCTTCCCATTAAGCTAAGCTTGTAGCTGGAAACCAGAGCTGAAATCTATAATCTGCCCATTTTTATAACCGACTTAATCAGACAAATTTTATTTGGTATTGACGGGGGCGATGTCGCTATCCGTCAAGGTATGAAGGAATGAAACCACATCATCAATTTCTTGCTCCGATAGCGCAGGTTGTTGACCGGGTTTACGGTCGTAAGGCACTTCATGGACATTGATATTTTTAAGATGCATCTTAGGCTGATCATTAAATTTTTGTACCTTGCCATGGGCTACGGGATACCATTCCTGCGGATGTGTATCACGCCGGACATAAAATGCTACCGTGTCCCGTAAGCTCTTGATTTGCCCGTTATGAAAAAATACCTTGCGCGTAGCTACGTTGCGTAAAGTAGGTACTTTAAATTTTCCACAATTGGATGACTCCGCTGCCTTTCCTGTGCGCCCCGAGTTGCACAAGCCCAGATCAAATCGGGTTTTATCTGCGTAAGCGGGAATAGTGTCGTTACGAGGTATGCCCAAAGCATCGTAAGTAAAATCCGTAAACAAGGGTGAGCTTCCGTCCGCGCCGAGACCACTGGGATGACACGCTGCACAGTTAGCTCGCTTCTCGTCATTAAACAGCTTTAAGCCCCGCGCCTCAGCTGGCGTAAGTTGCGCTTTGCCTGCCAAATAAAGATCATACTTAGAATCAAATGGATGAAACTCCTCTGCCTGTAGCTGATATTGCTCAAGTGCGTTTCCTAAATTCGCAAACGCCGTATCAATATCATTAAGACTTTGTTCGCCATAAATTTTTCTAAAGGCCGGCGCATACGCCGAGAGACGTAGTTTCTCGATTACACGCTCACGCGTTCCGTTAGCCATTTCGTTGGCGGCCAACAAGGGCCGCTCTGCTTGTGCAGCGAGCGTTTCGGCACTGCCATCGTGATTAAAGCCGCCAGATGGCGTTCCCTCGTCATTAAAACTAAACGCAGGCGTTTTGCTCAAATAGCGCAGTGATGGCACAGCCCGCGTACCCGGCTGATCAAAATTTACTCCACCGAATTGAACAGACAACGCATTGGGTTGAGCGTGAGCGTAAAGAGGCGAGTGGCAGCTTGCGCAGGATTGTTTGCCGGAGGCAGACAGTGAGGCATCATGAAATATCAGTTCACCTAATTCCACAGCCGTAGCAGGCAATTTACGGGAATCAGATTGTGGTGATTTTTCACACGCGGCAAGCAGTACCAACAAAGCAGCTAGTATCAGCACGCGAGAAAACGGTATATGAAATGCAAACATAATCAGCCAGATTGAGTTAAAAGCACCGCACCAGCGACGATTCTAGCAATTTTAATTAAAGCAAGTGCATGACGCGGGTTCCCAGGCGAATGCTGGAACAACACAATAAACATGTCATCGGCTTGCGTTATACTGTTTAGCGAAATTCCTTGCCGATTCGGCACCCTACTTCCTACGGTGATTCATGGATTCTGTACCCTTGTGGGTGCAACTGTCAGCCCTGATTACATTAACTCTGATGTCTGCATTCTTTGCGATTTCAGAAACTGCCCTACTCTCGCTGAACCGACACCGCATCAAACACCTCGCGCGGCGAGGATCACGCTTAGCCGTCATTACCCTCTGGTTGCTCGATCATACCGATCGCATGCTGTCGCTAATACTGATCGCCAACACGCTGATTAATGCATTGATTACCGCGTTGGTGACATCGATTGCTATTTCAACGTTTGGTAACAATCAAGAAGTCCTTACCATTGCCACTGCGGTGGTGGCATTTTTCTTGATTGTATTTGCAGAGATCACACCAAAAGTAATAGGTGCTACGTATCCCGAGCGGATTGCATTACCGGCCTCGGTCATCATCAAGCCGTTAATACTGTTAGCCCGTCCGGTGATTTGGTTTGTGAATTTGTTTGTACGCGGATTGTTGTACATGATGCGTCTGCGTACAGGCCAGGATGCGCGCGATCAACGTATCTCACCTGAAGAGCTGCGCTCTATGGTCTTGGAAGGCGGTAATTTCATCCCCGTTAAGCATAAAAGTATTTTGCTAAATTTATTCGATCTAGAGACAGTGACGGTGGAAGATGTCATGACACCACGCGCACAGATTGAGGCCCTGAATTTAGCTGTGCCTGTCGCGGAAATAAAGCATCAGCTAACCACCTGCTACCACAATAAATTACTCGTATTTGAAGGCGAGATAAATCACATCGTTGGCATACTGCACGTGCGTAAAGCGATGGCGTTACTTAATCAAGAAGATGAACTCACCGTTGAGCATTTTCGCGAATTACTGACGCCTCCGTATTTCATCCCCGCTGAAACCAATCTCTTTACGCAACTACAGTATTTTCAGGAAAACTATGAACGCTTGGGCATCATTGTGGATGAGTATGGTGAGGTGCAAGGATTGGTTACTCTGGACGACATCATTGAAGAAATGGTGGGTGAATTCACTACCTCCACGCCTGGTGCTAACCGAGGCGATCAGTTTGGCTGGAGCACTAAAGGTGAATGCCTGTTGGAAGGGAGCACCTCACTGCGTGAAGTTAATAAACGTTTAGGTCTTGATTTGCCGGTCGACGGGCCAAAAACACTTAACGGTCTGCTGCTAGAAACACTGCAGGACATTCCCGAGGCCAGTGTGAGCTTAAAAATCAGCGGCATCGTGATTGAAATTGTGCAAGTTCAAGAACACACCATACGTATGGTCAAGCTCTATCGCCCTTAGTGTTGAGGTAAATTTTCTAATAAGCACTACCTGCAATCTGTTGTAGCTTCGCATCAGCATGGTCCATCCCTGGCGACTCTCGACCCAGCTATTCCTCTGACATCACCTACGCAAACCATCTCAGACTGTGCTCGCGCATCATTCGGGCGCCGCTCTGATTTTTCGTTGATAGGATACTCATGTCAGTCACCATTCCATCGCATGTAGCCAACCTTGGGAATTCTTCCGGTCTGGCGCGCGTACTATTGCAAGCCAACTTAGTTAATGAGGCTCAACTCGAGTTAATTCAGCGTACCAGTGCGTCAGAAAAAATTTCGTTTATCGACGCCCTGCTTAAAAATGGCGTAATGGGCCCAGATACCTTGGGAGAATTTTGTTCAAAAACGTTTGGTTATCCATTACTGGATGTTTCCGCTATGGATGCGGCTGCGCTACCGCAAAAAATAATAGATCAAAAACTCATACTTACTCATCACGTGATCGTTTTATCACGACGCGGCGACAAAATTTTCCTAGGCATGGCCAACCCAACACAGCAGCAGGTCATAGATCAAATTAAATTTCAGACGGGTTTGGCGGTCGAGCCTATCGTTGTGCTTTACCCTCCGTTAATGGAGCTAATCCGTAAACTCTCACAAAGCGCAGAACAAAATCTTACGGATTTTATTGGTGATGATTTTGAAAATGTAGCTCTCATCAATGAAGACGATAGCGCTGGCGAATCAGAATCTGGCAGCAGCGAAATTGATGATGCGCCTGTAGTTCGTTTTTTACAAAAAATATTAACGGATGCAATCAACATACGTGCATCTGATCTTCATTTTGAGCCATTCGAAAAATTTTATCGCATACGTTTTCGTGTCGATGGTGTTTTGCGTGATATCGCACAACCACCGCTAGCTATTAAAGAAAAACTTGCATCGCGTATTAAGGTTATCTCGAGGCTAGATATTTCAGAAAAACGCGTACCGCAAGATGGCCGTATGAAATTACAGGTTTCAAGTACGCGCAGTATCGATTTCCGGGTATCGACACTGCCCACGTTATTCGGTGAAAAAATCGTTATGCGCATACTGGATGGCAGTCAGGCGCAGCTAGGCATAGATGCATTGGGCTATGACGCCGATCAAAAAAAACTTTTACTGGATGCCATACACCGGCCTTATGGCATGGTGCTGGTCACTGGCCCGACTGGCTCTGGCAAAACCGTCTCGTTGTATACCTGCCTGAATTTATTAAACAAACCTGGCATCAATATCGCCACTGCAGAAGACCCTGCTGAAATCAATCTTCCGGGTGTCAATCAAGTCAACATCAATGAACGAGCCGGGCTTACTTTTCCGGTAGCGCTGCGTGCATTTTTACGTCAAGACCCAGACATTATTATGGTCGGTGAAATTCGCGATTTAGAAACTGCGGACATCGCTATTAAAGCAGCACAAACCGGTCATATGGTGCTATCCACTCTGCATACCAACGACGCTCCCTCAACCCTCTCGCGTCTGCTGAACATGGGTGTAGCTGCATTCAACATAGCCGCTGCCGTTAATTTAATTACGGCCCAACGTCTCACGCGACGCCTGTGCAGTTGCAAGCAGCCCGTCGATCTACCCCTGGATGTGTTACTCAACGCTGGATTTGCCGAATCTCAACTCGATGGATCTCCTGTCTATCGTGCAGTCGGCTGCGAACAATGCAATGGCAGCGGTTTTAAAGGACGCGTTGGCGTGTATCAAGTCATGCCTATTACTGAAGCCATAGAAAGCATCATTCTGGCGCACGGTACGGCGCTGGAGATAGAAGCTCAGGCACGTCGCGAAGGCATACGCACACTGCGAGAAGCAGGTCTTTTAAAAGTCAAACAAGGCTTAACAACCCTCGATGAAATTATTAGCTGCACCAATCATTAATCACCCTGCCTAGTCAAAAAAACCGTTCAGGAGAATCACATGACACCAGCCAGTCAAGCTCAAGCCAGCAACCATCAAGAAATAATTTTTCTTTGGGAAGGTAAAGACAAGAGTGGCCGAGTCGTTCAAGGTGAAATGCGCGCCGCTGGTGCCGAACGGGTCAACACGCAGCTTCGTCGCCAGGGTCTGACAGCTATCAGCATTAAGAAAAAACCTTCAGCACGCCAGCGCCGAATTAAAGAAAAAGATATCTGTGTGTTCACACGTCAATTAGCCACCATGTTGAAATCGGGTGTGCCGCTGTTACAGTCCTTTGATATCGTGGCGCGCGGTCATGCTAACCCTGCCGTAGCGCGTTTGTTGTGGGATGTGCGCGCGCACGTGGAAACAGGCTCTAGTTTGTCGCAATCACTACGCCGC
>JAULVH010000030.1:8841-14371 GCA_032111105.1 Burkholderiaceae bacterium
GCTTATTTTGATGCGCTATTTTGCAATTTGGTAGCCGCCGGTGAGCAGGCAGGCATACTGGATGAAGTGTTAGCGCGTCTGGCCACTTACAAAGAAAAAACTCTCGCCATTAAAGGAAAAATCCGGGCGGCCATGTTTTATCCTGCCGCGGTTTTAGCAGTAGCGTTTATTGTCACTACTGCCATCATGATTTGGGTGGTTCCTGCATTTAAAAATGTATTCGAAAGTTTTGGCGCAGAACTCCCCTTACCTACGCAATTCGTTATTTGGCTTTCAGATCGCTTTGTCAGCTATTGGTATGTGATTTTTGGTGGTTTATCGCTAGTGTCATTTCTTGCGCTACGCGCGTGGAAACGCTCACCGGCCTTACAGGCCCGCACCGATCGTTTGTTGCTGCGAATACCCTTGTTTGGTGAGATAGTGCGCAAAGCAGTCATTGCACGTTGGACTCGCACGCTCTGCACCATGTTTTCCGCAGGTGTTCCCTTGGTAGAATCGCTTGATTCAGTTGGTGGCGCTTCGGGTAACGCTGTCTATGTCGATGCCACACGACGTATTACTGCCGCGGTAAAAAGTGGCACCAGTCTGACGATGGCGATGCAAAACACGCTAATTTTTCCATCCATGGTCACGCAAATGGTCGCCATTGGTGAAGAGTCGGGTGCCTTAGATCAGATGCTGCGCAAGGTTGCTGAGTTTTACGAGGAAGAAGTCGATACAGCCGTTGCCTCATTATCTTCGTTGATGGAACCCATCATCATGGTCATTCTGGGTGGCTTAATTGGTGGATTGGTCGTTGCCATGTATCTTCCCATCTTCAAACTGGGTTCAGTGGTGTAAAGAGGGGTCAGAAAAATTATGGATGAATTGTTTTACGCCTTTTTGGCAAACCCCTCTGGCAGCGTGTCGGCATCGATGTTTTGGTGTCTGATCGGACTCGTATTCGGCAGTTTTCTCAATGTGGTGATTTACCGTATTCCCATCATGATGCAGCGCGAATCAGAAAACTATCTCGCACTGGAAAATGATCAGCCCACACCTCACGCAGAGCGCTACAACCTCATCATGCCCGGCTCGGCATGTACTAGCTGTGGTCACAAGCTGGCATTCACAGACAACATACCTGTGCTGAGCTACGTTTGGCTCAAGGGCCGGTGTCGCTATTGCAAAGCCCGTTTGTCGTTGCGCTATCCGGCCGTCGAGTTGTTAACGGCGATCCTGTCGGCGGTCGTGATTTGGCAGCTAGGCAGCGGAATCGCCGGTCTGTCTGCCTTGCTTTTCTTGTGGGCTTTGATTGCCATGAGTTTTATCGACCTCGATACGCAGCTGCTTCCTGATGAGTTGACTCTGCCCCTGATGTGGTTAGGCTTGCTGGTCAACCTCGAAGGTACCTTCGTTCCTCTGCGCGATGCAGTGATAGGCGCAGCAGCGGGCTATCTCTCGCTTTGGTTGGTGTACTGGATGTTTCGCGCTGTCACGGGCAAAGAGGGCATAGGATATGGTGACTTTAAGCTACTGGCGGCCTTGGGAGCCTGGATGGGCTGGATGATGCTGCCGCTTATCGTATTGTTGTCCTCGGCTGTAGGCGCGATTTTAGGTGTATCGATGATAATTCTTAAGCGGCACCAGGCCGATCGGCCTATACCCTTTGGGCCGTTTCTGGCTGCGGCGGGTTTACTGGCACTCTTATTTGGCCACTCCATTGTTGATGCCTGGCTTGCATACGCATCTGTAGCTATCTCAACATAACGCCGACATGACTGACCAATTCACTAAATTTTCCATTGGCCTAACCGGCGGCATAGGCAGCGGCAAATCAGCTGTGGCGACTCAGTTTGGGGAGCGCGGAGCCAGCATAATTGATACGGACGCTATCTCACATTCGCTGACTGCCGCAGGCGGCGATGCGATGCCAGAGATCGCAAGGGTTTTTGGTGATGCATTTTTAACATCAGAGGGCGCACTAAACCGTACTGCTATGCGCGAACTGGTGTTTAAAGATCGCGCGGCACGTCAGCAACTGGAATCGATACTGCATCCGTTGATTTCACAAACAACACACGCACTTGCCAGCCAGGCTAAGGGTCCGTATCTGATATTCGTTGTGCCCTTACTGGTCGAATCTGGTCGCTGGAAAGACCGCGTTGACCGTGTCCTGGTCATAGACTGCAATGAAGAGGTACAAATTGAACGTGTGATGCGCCGCAACCATCTCTCGGATCAACAAGTACGCGCCATCATGGCCACCCAGGTCAGTCGCACCCTCAGGCTGGCCGCAGCAGATGATGTTCTTGTTAATGAAGCGTCTCTTGAGGCGCTGGCGAACGAGGTAGAACACCTGCATCAGCGCTACCTGCGACTCGCCCAAGAAAAACAATCGGGTACCTAAACACAAAAATCGTAACAATAAGCAGCTGGATGTTTGTATTTTCGGAGCGCATGGGTCAGAATCACGGTATTCAATTATGCTCGCGAGGAACGCTGCCTTGATCGTTTACGAATACCCATTCAATGAGCGTATTCGCACGCTACTGCGGCTTGAGGACTTGTACGTTAAGTTCAAGTTCTTTGTTGTCCAGGATAACCCCCTGCAACATCATGTAGCGCTCGCGACTATCTATGAAATGCTCGAAGTAGCAGGCCGGGCAGACCTCAAATCGGATTTATTGCAAGAATTGGAACGCCAAAAACAAACGCTTTTGGGTTTCAAATCCAACCCTAATGTAGAAAGTAATCGCCTCAACGAGATTCTCTCGGATATAGAGCGAACCAGCGCCGCCCTGATCGGCATACAAGGTAAAACCGGGCAACATATCCGCGAAAACGAATGGCTCATGAGCGTACGCGGACGCACCATCATTCCCGGAGGTGCTTGCGAATTCGATCTACCCTCTTACCATGCATGGCAACAGCAATCGACTGAACAACGTCGGGCCGATATCAATCAATGGTTTGCGCCTCTCGAACCCTTATTCGCGGCCATCAACATCATTTTGCGTTTACTGCGCGAATCTGGCCGAGCCACGAATATCGTGGCAGTCGCCGGTAGCTACCAACAAATGCTTCAAGGCCGCACCTATCAACTGCTGCGCGTGAACATAGATAAAGATCTGCGTGCTATTCCAGAAATTTCAGCTAACAAATACGTGCTCTGGATACGCTTTACCAGCCAGGGTGGTGACATGAAGCCCAAGGCCTATGAGGGCGATGTGCCGTTTGAACTAACCCTTTGTAATTTTTAATAAATCACTAACATGGTTACTGTTGTTGATTGCCCTACCTGCGCTAACAAGGTGGAATGGAAAGAAGCCAATCGCTGGCGTCCTTTTTGTTCTGAGCGCTGCAAGCAAATTGATCTTGGCGCCTGGGCGGAAGAAAAATACATCATCCCCGGCGATGCACCTCCCGATGATCTTGAGCCGGACAGTCCTCACTAAACCTGGCTTGAGTCTGTCCTTGGCTTGAGTCTTATCGCCAGACCCTCGTAGTACCTCAGCACGTTCAAGCTCACGCACGTACCCCAAAATCAGATCTTTCCTAATCTTATTCAAACGCACTATCCTCCAAACCATTACTGGTGAGGTGATCGCTCGCTTGATGTGAAAATAGGGTGTTTGGCGGCGAGCCAACGTTTCAAAGGAAGCTGGAAGCCTTACGTACGATTTGTGAAACGCAGTTGATCCAGCCATTTAATCAAGGGCACGGTCGCTGGCAATAACGGTGTTAGGGCAACTTCACCTTGCCACGCCAGCTGCTGTCCTTCCAGCGCACGCGGCTCACCAATCCAGTCGCGACTAATATAAAAATGTAGTCGCACATGCGCATGCGGATACACATGCTCAACACCGCACCATGGCTCGGCAGATTGAATGTGCACTGCAATTTCTTCAGCAAACTCACGTTTTAATGCATCGAAAATAGGTTCACCCGGCTCGACTTTACCGCCGGGGAATTCCCAATAACCTGCAAACGGCTTGCCCTCAGGCCGAGACGCAAGCAAGACTTCACCATTGGGTTTCATCAGTATGCCAACCGCCACATCGATGGGAGAGGGCGCTGATGCTGTGTTCTGCCTTGTGGCCTGTCCCGTCGCTTGCCCAGCCTCTGTATCACTCGTTTTCATCTATATCGCGTGCCTACCAGCCCAATCACGCGCAAATTGCCAGGCTATACGACCCGAACGCGAGCCGCGTTGCAATGCCCAACGCAAAGCTTCAGGCTCAGCCTCGGCAAACTGCGCACTCGCAACACCGAAGTGGCGCAACCAATGGCGAACTATGTCGAGATAATCATCCTGACGGAAGGGATAAAACGATAGCCACAAACCAAACCGCTCAGACAGGGAAATTTTTTCTTCTACCGTTTCACCCGGATGCAGATCACCATCATCAACATGTCGATAGCCTTCGTTATCTGACATACGCTCGGGTAGCAAATGACGTCGGTTAGAGGTGGCGTAAATCAATACATTGTCTGATTGGGCCGAGATGCTGCCATCCAGCGCAACCTTGAGTGCTTTGTAGCCGCTCTCGCCTTCTTCAAATGACAAATCATCACAAAAAATAATAAACCGCTCTGGGCGTTCCGCTACTAAATCAACGATATCGGGCAGGTCGACTAAGTGTTCTTTATCGACTTCTATCAAACGCAAACCCTGTTTAGAAAATTGAACCAGGCAAGCTTTGATGAGTGATGATTTTCCAGTTCCACGCGCACCGGTTAGCAGCACATTATTTGCAGGCTTACCGCTAATGAATTGCTGCGTGTTTTGTTCTATCTGCTGTTTTTGTGGTGCGATGTTGTGCAAATCTTCAAGGCGTATACGCGAAGGATGCGCGACTGCACTCAAATACCCACGCTGATCTCTGCCTACACGCCAGCGAAACGCGTCTGCAGACCAATCGATTTCCGGAGGGCGTGCAGGCAACATCGCCTCAACGCGCGCCAAAACCGATTCAGCACGATGTAAAAATTGTTCTAGCTCGTTCATAATTAAGACCGATAGTCAGCGTTAATGGATACGTAATCATGCGAGAGATCGCACGTCCAGATGGTGGCGCTCGCCGTGCCACGCGCAAGAGTTACTCTGACAGTTATTTCACTTTGCTTCATGACACGCTGACCCTCGTGTTCTTGATAGTCAGGATGGCGACCACCCTGTTTAGCAACCCACACATCATCGAGATACAAATTAATCTGATTCACATCGAGATCAGTCACACCAGCATAACCAATGGCAGCAAGTATGCGACCCAAATTCGGATCAGAAGCAAAGAACGCTGTTTTAACTAAGGGTGAATGACCTATGGCATAGGCAATCTTGCGGCACTCTTCAGTATCGCGCCCTTGCTCTACTTTCACGGTAATAAATTTTGTAGCACCCTCACCATCACGCACTATCATCTGCGCGAGTTCTTGCGACAGTCCAATCAGTCTCAGCTTTCCCAACGGCAACAGAGACAACAGTGGCCATTCATGCCGACACGCCACGGTTGTTGCAGAGCGTGCCAGTTGGTATCATGCGTGGCTT
>JAULVH010000031.1:0-3673 GCA_032111105.1 Burkholderiaceae bacterium
CTGGAATTCAATAAAGCATCCACACAATTCGCAAGGTGCTGGATTGTGCGTGCTTCAAAAAGCTGTACTAGGGCGATTTCAACCAAAAAATGTTGACGTATACGGTAAATCAGCTGTACGGCAAGCAAGGAGTGACCGCCCATACTGAAAAAATCATCATCAATCCCGGCTTCGGAGATACCAAGGGTTTCTTCCCAGAGGCGCGCTAACTTAATTTCAGTCTCAGTTTCGGGTTTTTTCCAGTGATGTGACTGTGTCGAATCAGGGGGTGGCAAGGCATTGAAATCGACTTTGCCATTGGTCTTGACTGGGAGCGCGTCAAGAATGATGAGATGACTTGGCACCATGTATTCAGGCAAGCCTGTTTTCAAATGCGTCATCAAGGCATCAATCATTTTTCGACGCCGCGTTTCTCGCAGAGGATCATTCGCAATGAGATGTTGAGGTTTGTTTAGTGCAGATGATTCGGGACAGAAATGATCATCGAGTGACCACCAAGCATCGAAGCAGCCGGGATCGTCCGACCAAGTAACATGACAATAGGCGCCGAGCTTTTTGGCAATATCCCAGCATGCTTGTGGATCAATCCCAATAGTCTTGTATTGAGCAAAAGCTTCTCGACTAAGCATTTGTTTCATGCTTTCGTTTTTCAGGCAGGACAAGCCGAAAATATCTGATTGAACACGAACGTTAGGGATATTTTTGATGGCAACAGTTCGTCCAGCGTGATTGTTCAACGCTTCGCCAATCTGTTCGATGGAGAGTTGGCCATCAAAAGGCAGGATCGTCACAATCTCTTGCGAGTTTGTTGAATATGTTTGATCTGTATGGAGAACAACGTCATACCTAAACTTACTCAGTTCGTTGAGGTAATGACCTTGCTTGAGGTTAAGTTCTACTCGTGTGATTTGTGGTGAGTGATTTTTAATTTGCTTGAAAAAATCTGGCGCTATCATTAATTGATCTTCATTCGCCAATGCCTTGCTCCATACTTTATGCACGGAAGAAAAGGTCTCGTCTGAATGGCGATGCATTTGAACACTTGAGTGATAGGCCTCGAGCAATTCATAATTTTGAACATCGCCGACAAAAACTCTACCGCCTGGTTTAAGCATGCGCAGTGCATTGTCGATGACCTGTTTGGCATAGTCCGCACTTGGGAAAAGTTGAACGACCGAATTGATAATCACGGTATCAAAAGAGGATGCTTGCCACATACTCGTGTCGAGCGCTTCACTTTGATGCAACTCGACTTTATGGCTGAGCTCGACGTTCAGGCGGACGCGTTCTTGAAGCTTATCGATAATCGCACTGGAAAAGTCACTGGCCGCGTAAAAGCTGCAATGTGGCGCGATTCTCGACAGAAGCAAACCGGCTCCGCAGCCAATTTCGAGCACACGGTCGGGCTTAAGTGCCAGTATTCGAGACACGGTTTGATCGCGCCAGTCTTGCATTTCTTGGTCTGGAATAGCCTGACCCGTATAGCTGCTGTTCCAACCTGCTAGATTAAATTCGGAATCTTGGCTATTTTTATAGGTACTTTCCCACAAGGTTTGCCAATCATTGACTTGCGAAAACTCCAGTGAAGTATTGCTTTCTGCCTTCTCGTATGGAACGGCATACGCAACGAGTTGCGCGGAAGCGGCCTCTCCTCGAACCACGACAACAGTTTCACGGACGAGAGAATGCTGGCTTAATTTTGCTTCGATTTCACCGAGATCGATTCGAAAACCCCTGACTTTGACTTGATGATCAACGCGGCGTAAAAATTCGAGAGTGCCATTTAGCAGAAAACGGCCTAGATCACCTGTTTTATAAAGGCGATCGCCTGCAAGGGTAGAGAAGGGATTGTCGATGAAACTGATCGCTGTTTGCTCTGGGCGATTGAGATATCCTTTGGCTAATCCAACTCCCCCGGTTAATACCTCTCCGGGTGCGCCAGGAGGTACTCGATTCATTTGACTATCGACAAGGATAATTTCAGTATTTGAAAGAGGCAGACCCACGGCTGGGAGTGCGGGCCATTCAGAGGCTTTAGCAGGGAGAGTCAGGCTTGTGATGACATGCGCCTCTGAGGGACCATATTGATTTTGGAGTGTGCACCCCGGAAGTCGGTCAAATAAATCCCTAAGCGCTGGTGTGCTGCGTAATTGTTCGCCTGCGGTCAATACCTCTCTCAATGACAAATCAAGGGTTGATTTCCCTTGCGCGTATAGTGCCAGTTGTTGGAGCGCGACAAAAGGTAAAAAGAGTCGGTTAATTTGCTGCGCGACCAGATAATCAAGCAAGGCAGTCGAATCCCGTCGAGTGGACTCATCAAGGAGAATCAGTGTGCCTCCGGCGCACCAGGTGGTGAACATTTCCTGAAAAGCAATATCAAAGTTCAACGAGGCGAATTGAAGCGTTCTCATCTCTTGGCGCATCGGTGAGGTGTGCAACTGCCAGGCGATGATATTGACTAGGCATCGATGCACCATCGCAATACCTTTAGGGACGCCCGTCGAACCTGAGGTGTAAATCAAATAGTTGACCTGATCTTGACTCACCGGGAGGAGGAGATTTTCTCCATCTTCTGCTTGCGCGTCGATCATCAAATCATTGGAGTACAGGATCATGCAGTCATCAGGTGTTTTAAGTCTGTTGACCAGATCTGATTGTGTCAGGATGTGGGAAGCCTCACTATCTTTGAGCATGAATTCAAGACGCTCAGCGGGATACGCAGGATCAAGAGGTAAAAATGCACCGCCCGCCTTCCAAATAGAGATCAGGGCTTCAATCGTGACAATAGACCTTTCTAGAAATAGTCCAACAATCGTGCCAGATTTGACTCCTTTGTTCTGCAGGTAACGCGCCATCTTATTGGCCGTTTCATTCAGTTCACGATAGGTTTTCTTTTCGCCTTTGAATTCGATTGCAATCGCTTCTGGACTCATTCGCACTTGTCTTTCAAACCATTCGTGAGAGCATTCATTAGGCATGCTCAATTCGATTCCATGTCCGAATCGATGAAGCGTTTCGCGGTCTTGAGGCGTCAATGGTGTATAGGCGGGGGAGTGCGGTTCATTGACGATCGCTTCTAGAGTCAGCAGATAGCGCGTTGCGACTTGCCTCATCATGTCATCGTCATAAAGTTGAGAGTGATATTCGATTTGACCAGAGATTGCACCCTGAGTATCTTCAAATAAAAAGAGCGACCATTCGTACTCGGTGATTTTGCTATCCCACCAAGTGGGGGATATCCTTAGATTCGCTTGCTCAATGGGCGGGATTGCCGGCTGTAAATCAAACATTGTTTGAAACAATGGCATTCGTGAGTTACGAACTTTTGCAACCTCACTCACAATTTCAGAAAATGGTGTTGCACGGTGCTTGAGTGCGGCGTGGAACGTTTCGTGCAATTCACGAATGACGTCTAGAAAGCTTTTTCCTGAAAGAGCAGTAAATTTAATGGGTAGAGGTTGTCCAAAATAACCAATTTCCTTGTTTGTAGCTTCTCGCCCCGGATCAGGCCAGGCAATCAGAATACTTTCTTGGGCGGTATGCGATTTAAGCAACAATCCGTAGGTCGCAAAGAAGACATCAAACATCATACGAGGCACGTGGCCACACTCCCGCCCGCCTCCCGCAGCCAATTCATGAGTCGCCCGTCCGCGGAGGCAACCGTGACGGCGGG
>JAULVH010000032.1:0-11693 GCA_032111105.1 Burkholderiaceae bacterium
ATGAAACCGTTTTTGATTATTTTTTCTTTAAAAAAAGTTCAACAAGTGAAACTATCACCAATTCATCATCAGCATGTCAAGATTGTACAAAATCCGTATAGAACTATAATTATTAAGAAACGATGTCATACGATCAGATTCCTGGGATGGGTGATGAAAGGCTGGCGTAACAGCACATAGTTGAGATTCTTACTTTTTCGTTAAGGCGATATTTATTAAATAACAGTCTGACATTACTGAGCAAAATTACAGAAGCTAAGCTTTTGATTTATAACGATTAGTTTCGTATTTCTAAGCCGACTCGCCGTAATAGCCGCAATAGTTCAGTATTTCCTTAATAACTTATAATGCATTAACCTTCGATACTAAATGCAATATCTTGCAAGCGTCAACCCGATACGTAGATTATGGCCAGCGATACTGACGATACCGACAAAGATCCCTTTTTGATCTCCCTCGGAGAGCGCCTGAAGTTATTACGAGCACGCCGTGGCCTCACACGCAAAGCCCTGGCGCACATGGCCGACGTCTCTGAGCGCCACGTTGCGAATGTGGAATCAGGCGTAGGAAACGCATCGATACAGTTTTTGCGTCAGTTAAGCGCAGTACTTAATTGCTCGCTGGCGGAGATGACGGGCGATGAAACGGCCTCTTCTCCCGATTGGTTGATGATTCGCGAAATACTTCGGGGTCGTAGCGATAGTGAACTCGCCAGGGCAAGAACTTTACTCGGTGAGATGTTTGACACACCAGCAAGTGAAAAATCACGTCGCCAACGCATCGCCTTAATAGGTTTGCGTGGTGCAGGCAAATCCAGTTTGGGCGTGCGTCTAGCTGATAAATTAAATGTACCTTTTATCGAGCTCTCGGCGCAGATAGAAACCTTAGCCGGTTGCAGCATTGCAGAAATTCATGCCTTGTATGGCCAGACGGCTTATCGCCGCTATGAGCAGCGCGCCTTAGAAGCCGCTATTCAACAATGCACACACGCCGTTATTGCTACGCCGGGCGGCATGGTGTCTGAGCCGGCAACCTTTAATTTTTTACTCTCGCATTGCTATACCGTGTGGCTAAAAGCTTCACCTGAAGAACATATGGAACGCGTACTTGCCCAGGGAGATAAACGACCTATGTCAGGTAATCGTGAGGCCATGGATGATCTCAAGCGCATTTTAGAAAGCCGTGCTCAGTTCTATTCAAAAGCAGACAAGGTGGTTGATACCAGCGGCTTATCTGCGCAGCAAGCGTTTGCTGAATTACTTGAGCTAGCGCTATGAATTCCCCAGTACGTCGTATTAATTATTGTAGGTTTACATGAACACTTACCAGGCACTCGTACTCGGTTGCAGTGGTGCGATAGGGCAGGCCTGGTTGGCTTACTTTCAAGCTGATCCGAATTGTCATCGTGCAGTGGGTTTATCGCGCAGTAGTACGCCCGCATTTGATCTGGAAAATGAAGCCAGTATGGCTGAGTGCGCCGCATTTTTGATTAGCGATAACCAATCGCAGGCATCCGGCCAATTTGCATGGATTATCGATGCCACTGGCGCGTTAACGATCGATGGATTGGGGCCAGAAAAACGTATCGATGCGCTTAACTCGCAACAACTGCTTAAGCAATTTGAAATCAATGCAGTTGGCCCTGCGCTGTTGATTAAACATTTTTCGCCTTTGTTATCCATCAACGAGCGTGCCGTTTATGCCACTTTATCTGCGCGTGTAGGCAGCATAGAAGACAACCACAAAGGCGGTTGGTATGGCTACCGCGCAGCAAAAGCAGCGCGCAACATGCTGTTGCAAACAGCGGCGATTGAACTTTCTCGCAAGCGGCGTTTGGCAGTCTTTGCTGCTTTACAGCCCGGTACCGTAGCTTCACCTTTGTCGGCTCCGTTTGCCTCAGCCGGCCATACGATAACGCCCGCAGCTTCGGTCAGTCAGATGATGGCGGCGTTAAAAGAGCTGCCTGCGGCGGGTCGCGCCCATTTTGTGGACTATGCGGGCCTGAGCATTCCTTGGTAGGGCGGACGACGCCATGACCGAGGTGCTTGGCTCTGGTTAATGGCGGTGGTAGCCGAGCTAATTTAGCATTTGATGGCCTTGTTAAAATGCAATATAATGCGTTTTCCGCATATAAATGCACCATATTGCAACCGGGTGGCCCATGAACCAAGCTGAAACTATCAACTTTGTTGACTTCGCGATCTCGCCTGAGCACTACCGGCATTGGACATTAGAGACGGATGGCCCTATCGCTACGCTGACCATGAAAGTCGATGAAGACGGTGGACTGCGCGAGGGCTACAAACTCAAATTAAATTCCTATGATTTGGGTGTGGACATCGAGCTCTACGATGCCATACAGCGAATCCGTTTTGAACACCCTCAAGTACGCACCGTGGTTATTACCGGCGGACGCGATCGCATCTTCTGCTCTGGCGCTAACATTTTCATGCTGGGCTTATCGTCGCATGCATGGAAAGTGAATTTTTGTAAGTTCACCAATGAGACGCGCAATGGCCTGGAAGATTCCAGCCTACATTCAGGACTTAAATTCATTGCTGCTGTTAATGGTGCCTGCGCCGGTGGTGGTTATGAATTAGCAGCGGCTTGCGATGAAATTATTTTGGTCGACGACAGATCGTCGGCGGTGAGTTTGCCTGAGGTGCCTTTACTCGGTGTGCTGCCGGGTACTGGTGGTCTCACGCGTCTGACAGACAAACGCAAAGTTCGGCATGATCATGCTGATATTTTTTGCACTACTTCTGAAGGTGTGCGCGGACAAAAAGCCAAAGACTGGAAACTCGTTGATGAGATTGCCAAGCCTGCGGTGTTTGCACAATTCGTTCGTGAGCGCGCGTTAGCCCTGGCTGAAAAAAGCGATAGACCTGCGGATGCTAAAGGCGTGCAGCTGACACCGTTGACACGACAATTTTCAGATCATGGTGTTAACTATGATTTTGTCAGCGTGACGATAGATCGTTTAGCGCGCACAGCAACACTCACCGTATCAGCTCCATCATCGGCCCAACCTGACACTATTGCAGGCATAGAAGCTGCAGGCGTGCACTGGTGGCCTTTGCAAATGGCACGCGAACTCGACAACGCAATTTTGCATTTGCGCGCTAACGAAATCGATATCGGTACCTGGTTATTAAAAACAGCAGGTGACTCTGCCGCAGTGCTTGGGTGTGATGCGGTACTCATTGCTCATCAGTCGCATTGGTTAGTGCGTGAAACCATCGGTATGTTGCGCCGTACCTTGGCACGTATCGATGTCTCTTCACGCAGCCTGTTTGCATTGATAGATGAAGGCAGTTGTTTCGCTGGCACGTTAGCGGAGTTGGCGTTCGCAGCCGATCGTAGTTATATGTTGGCCACGCCTGATACACCGGACACCGCACCTGCACTGCATTTATCGGCCATGAATTTTGGTCTGCTGCCCATGATTACGGATCAGTCGCGTGTGGCGCGTCGTTTTTATGATGATGCAACTGAGCTAGCAGCTGTCCACGCCAGCCTGGGTAAAGCATTGGATGCTGATGCTGCGATGTCCTTAGGTTTAATTACCTCCAATCCCGATGATATTGATTGGGCTGATGAAATCAGAATGGCAATCGAAGAGCGCTCCAGCATGTCGCCCGATGCGCTTACAGGTATGGAAGCCAATTTACGATTCAATGGCAAAGAAACTATGGCCACGCGAGTGTTTGGCCGTTTGTCAGCATGGCAGAACTGGATTTTCATTCGACCCAATGCAGTTGGTGAGTTGGGTGCTCTTAAAGTTTATGGCAGTGGCAACAAAGCTAAATTTAATTTCGACCGTGTATAAACCAATGATTCCTTCAAGGAGTAGTCGTGAGTTCTATTAACTACAGTGAAAAAATTCCTAACAATGTCAATCTGTCTGAGGACAGAACATTGCAACGCGCGCTAGAACACTGGCAGCCTAATTATTTGCAGTGGTGGCAGGATATGGGCCCCGATGGCTCACAAGGTTTTGATGTGTACTTGCGTACCGCAGTGAGTACCACTCCGGATGGTTGGGCACATTTTGGTCATGTGAAGATGCCCGATTATCGCTGGGGGATTTTCCTTGCAGAGCAGGATCAGCATCGTAAGGTTCACTTTGGCGAGCACAAAGGCGAAGCTGCTTGGCAAGATGTGCCTGGCGAGCATCGTGCTAATTTGCGCCGCATTATCGTGACTCAAGGTGACACCGAGCCTGCGTCAGTTGAGCAGCAGCGTCATTTAGGCCTGACCGCACCATCGCAATATGATTTACGAAATCTTTTTCAGATCAATGTAGAAGAGGGTCGCCATCTGTGGGCGATGGTCTACCTGCTGCATAAATATTTCGGTCGCGATGGTCGCGAAGAAGCAGAATCACTGCTGCACCGTAATTCGGGTGATCAGGATAATCCACGTATTTTGGAAGCGTTTAATGAAGAGACGCCCGATTGGCTGGCGTTTTATATGTTTACGTATTTCACCGATCGCGATGGCAAGTTTCAATTGTGTGCATTGGCTGAATCAGGCTTTGATCCTTTGGCACGTACCTGCCGCTTTATGTTGACCGAAGAAGCGCATCACATGTTTGTCGGTGAATCAGGTATCTCGCGCACGATACAAAGAACCTGCCAAATCATGAAAGAGCATGGCATAGAAGATCCTGAGCAGGTTCGTATGCAAGGCGTGATTGATCTGCCGACGATACAGCGCTATTTGAATTTCCACTTTAGCGTGACTATCGATTTGTTTGGAGCGGACCAGTCATCGAATGCAGCAACGTTTTATAGCTCCGGTCTGAAGGGTCGCTATGAAGAGACTAAGCGCGATGATGATCATCTGCTCAAAGGCGAGCACTACCGCATACTGGAAGTTCAAGGCGACAAACTGGTAGAAAAAGAAAAGCCCATGCTGAATTCTTTGAATGAAGTATTGCGCGATGATTACATCAAGGATTCCATTGCGGGCATAGGACGCTGGAATAAAGTGATAGAAAAAGCGGGCTTGTCGTTCCGTTTGCAAGCACCACACAAAGCCTTCAACCGCCACATTGGTAGTTTTTCGGGCATGCGTATTTCACCCGATGGACGCGTGATTTCTGAAGCTGAGTGGCAGTCCAATGTACGCAGCTGGTTGCCTACCGAAGAAGATCGTGCGTATGTAGCATCGCTCATGGGTCGAGTGGTTGAGCCGGGCAAGATGGCTAACTGGATTGCACCTCCTCCTGTCGGCATTAATCGTCAAGCTATAGATTTTGACTACATACGTTTTAACTAAGTTAGCCAAGTCGAATGAGTGCAAATGATGCCCAGGTGCTGATACATCAGCACCTGATAGACCCCGAGGTGTGCATACGCTGCAATACCTGTGAAGAGACGTGTCCGATTGATGCGATTACACATGATGATCGCAATTACGTCGTTGATCCGTCTATTTGCAATGGCTGCAATGCGTGTGTGCCACCTTGTCCCACGGGTTCTATCGATCATTGGCGCACTCTGCCTAAGTCAGCCGCCTATACCGTTGCCGATCAACTGACCTGGGATGAGCTGCCTGCGCAACAAGAGATTTCTGCGGACTTAATAGCTACGGTAGTTACTGAATCACCACCGCAACATAATGCTGCAGTATCTGCTACATCACTGACCCCACCGTGGTCAGCAGAAAAGCCGCAACTTAATCTGTTTGATATACGTCACCCGGTAACAGCAACGGTGGTAGGAAATTATCGGTTGACTGACGCACATGCTGAAAGTGATGTGCGACATATCGTTCTGGATTTTGGCAATCAAATTTTCCCTGTGCTGGAAGGTCAGTCCATAGGCGTACTTCCGCCCGGCGTCGATGCATCAGGCAAACCGCATTATCTTCGTATGTACTCTGTAGCGAGTGCGCGTGATGGTGAGCGTGCGGGTTACAACAATCTGGCACTCACAGTAAAACGAGTCTTACTCGAAGAGGATGGTAAGTCGATCAAAGGCGTCGCATCGAATTATTTGTGCGACCTGAACAAAGGCGACAAAGTTCAGGTAACGGGCCCGTTTGGTGATCGTTTCTTAATGCCAAATCATCCCGGTTCCAATCTACTGATGATTTGTACCGGAACGGGTGCAGCACCTATGCGCGCGATGACAGAATATCGTCGTCGCTTGCAGGCGCAATCCAAAACAGTTGATGGACAATTAATGCTGTTTTTTGGCGCGCGCAGCCCTGCAGAATTGCCATACTTTGGGCCACTGCGCAAACTACCGGCTAGTTTTATTGATCAGTATTTGGCTTTTTCTCGCGTCGACGGCGAACCACGTTGCTACGTACAAGATAAATTACGCCAAGCCTCTGCTCGGGTGGCCGATCTGCTGCGCGGAGACACCTACATTTATATCTGCGGCTTAAAAGGTATGGAAACTGGCGTAATGGACGCATTACGCGATATCTGTCGTGCTGCCCATCTGGACTGGGATGTTATACATCCGACAATGGTCGCAGAAGGTCGCTTTCACGTAGAGACTTACTGATAGGGGGTATTAAACCACTTTTTTAGTAGGGATATGCTTCTCAGGGTGATACCTAACCCCTTACCATGCACTCTACGTACAGCTGCGCTGACTCATCATAAGAATTAAACAATCAGCGTTTCACATAAGTACCTCGGCGACCTATAAAAATTAAACGAGAGAAGCGCAGTCTGATGAAAAAATGGTGTGGCGCATTTCTGAGCAGCTTGCTGCTTACCTTCATGTTGTGCGGTCAGGTTGACGCTATCACGTTAAAAAAATCCGATGTCGATGGATATTTAGGCAACAAATATATTGTTGGCGATATCAATCCCGAGGTGCCGGTGTGGCCACTTTTTTTACGCGACGCCGTTGGTGAAAATCAAAAACCTGTTTTATATGGCTATGCCTTCGAATCTGTCGATTTCGAACCCATTCGTGGTTATGGCGGCAAGCCTATCAATATTCTGGTTTGCATAGATACCCAGGGCGGATTTATCGAAGTACGATTACTCGATCATCGTGAACCCCTGTTCCGCTCCGATGTGGGCTTTGCAAAACTCGCCGGATTTGCCGCTCAATACACAGGCTTATCCATACATCACGATATACAAATTTATGATTTCAAAGCCAAGACAGCACGCGATGCAAAATACGCAGCGCTGCATGGCGTTCAAGCTGGCACCGTTTCTGTTCGAGCCATAGACAGAGGAATTATTCAGTCAGCTACCTCGGTTGCGCGTGCGCATATGGAAGCTGCAAAAACGGGCACTATCGTTGGTGAAGGCAATGCGGTCGCGCTGAGTAAGGGGTCGTTATATGACGCACCCGTTAAGCCATTGAGTTGGTCTCAGATGCGTATGCGCGGCATGGTCGACACCATGTCATTGACCCGTGCTCAAGTTGAAAAAGCATTTGCAGGAACCAAAGCCGCTGGCGCAGATAAACAAGCGCAGAGTAAGCCGGATGAAACTGCCATTGAGTTTCATGTTGCCTTAATTAGCGTGCCGTCCATAGGCCGTAATTTACTCGATGATGAAGGCTGGCGTTTGGTGGGTGCAAATCGGCGTGATGGTCAGGCTTTGATGATTAGCGAAAGTGGCCCACTCTCGAAAATGCTGTACGAAAGTATACGTATAGCAGATGAAATCCCTTATGTTTTGCAGCAGGATGGCAAGACCATCAAGTTGCGCTCTATGGCGTATGACAAAGGTCTTAAGGTTCCAGGCTATCCTACATCTACGCGCGCTCATTTTTTGATTGTTGATACAGCCACGCCACTCAATCCATCGAAGCAGTTTGATTTGTCATTCAAAATTGGTCGTCGCTTTGGTACCTTTCCGAATCAGTTTACCTACGTAGAGTTTCCTATGCCGTATGCCTTTCACGGCTGGCGGGCGAGCGTCTCATCAATGTTGGATGCGGAGTGGGTAGATATTTGGTCTAAGCGCGCTATCGATATTGGCGTGTTGGTGACAGGGCTGCTGGTACTGACCATCGCATTGATACGCCAGCGTTCTACTTCAGCGAATGCTTCCCGACTCAGTGTCTTTCGAGTGAGTTACCTGCTGTTTACCTTGATAGTCATAGGCTGGATGTTTCAAGGACAGCTCAGCATAGTGAATATCACTGCATCCTTGGATGCTATCGCCAGCGGCAATGATTTAAGCTTTTTACTGACTGACCCCATGACGGTCATTTTGTGGATATTTGTTGCCGTCACTTTAGTGGTGTGGGGGCGCGGCACTTTCTGTGGATGGCTCTGTCCGTTCGGCGCATTTCAGGAGCTGGTCAGTTTCGTTGTACAAAAAATAGGAATCAAGCCGCGTCGTTTGCGCAGCTCTCTCGATGCCAAACTCAAATGGATTAAATATGTAATTTTGGTTGCTGTGCTGGGATCTATTTGGGTGCTGCCAAATGCGACAGAATTAGCCGTAGAAGTTGAGCCATTCAAAACAGCCATTAGCTTATATTTTGTGCGCGACTGGCCTTTTGTAGTTTGGGCGGTGAGTATGCTGGCACTCAGCGTGTTTGTATATCGAGGATATTGCCGTTATATCTGTCCGCTAGGCGCGGCGCTGGCTGCATTAAATCCGCTGCGTCGTTGGGGTTGGATCGCGCGTCGTGAGGAATGCGGCACGCCATGTCAAACTTGCCGTCATCGTTGCGAGTATCAGGCATTCTCTCCCGTTGGAAAAGTCGATTATAGTGAATGTTTCCAGTGTCTTGATTGTGTGTCGATTTATCAGGATGATAGCCATTGCTTGCCGCTCATACACGAGCGTAAGCGAGTAGCTACCATTATTCCTATTCATACCCTGGCCTGATGACAGGCTGGATAAATAATAGCTATCGTGAAAACTTTTTTTCTACCATTGATATGTCTGATGTGTATGCTCGCATCAACGCCTGCGCGCGCAGAATGGAAGCTGATTGAATTTACCGACGAAGCAGCTTTCTATGTCGAAGATTATTTTGAACGTGGTCCGAAAACCTTGATTTGGGAATTGGTGGATTACAAGAAGCCAAATAAATTCGGCAATCTGTCGGCTAAAATTTTATGGGAAGTCGATTGCGCGCATAGTCAGATGCGATCACTGATGTTTTCATCTCACCCATTTCGTATGGGCATAGGCGAGCCGCTCACCATGGATAAATCGACGGGCGAATGGGAAGTCCCGGTTGAAGACTCTGCGCAAGAAGAGATTTTTATTTTGGCATGCGGTTTTGAGCCACAGTTAGGGCCCAAGACGTAATTAGATACTGATTTAATTTGAAGCGTGCTTCTTTAATGGGCTGTTTTATTTACTCGGCACTTCCTTAGTTGGCCTGACTATGCAAAGCCAAGATGCTATTCTTGGTTCCCATATAAAATGCGGTATCCGGCAGGCACGACCTGACCGCACAAAAAAATAAGAGACAAGGGAGTTGTTTTGAAGATTCGTTTTTCCAACCTGCTGTCGTCAGGTAATCAGAAAAAAATTGAGCCCATACTGTTTGAATGGTTCACATTAGTCGGCATGTTTGTCTTTGCCGGATGGCTATTGGGCATACGTGGTGTGTGGACTCTGTTGCTGCAATCAGATCCAACCGGTATCACGATGGTCATCATCATCATTTTCTGTATAGCGACCATCTGGTGCGGTACGCGTAGTCGTGAATTGCATCGTCAGCGCGAAAGTCTGGAGTACCAAAAGACGAATCCAGGCAGCCCACCCCCGCAAGACAGCTGGGCTCATGATTACTGGGATGCCTTGCGCTCGAATCCGCGCGATTCAGGTGCGCCTATGGATGTGCTTTCCGAAAAAACTCACGGCGTACATTCCACGGCGTGGTGGGTTAATAGCTTGCAGTTGAAGCTGGGTTTGCTGGGTAAGGTGATTGGCTTTTCTATTTTGGCTATGCAAATCGGCCACATGCAAAACTTCGATCAATCACAGGCGCAGGACATGCTGCGTGAACTTACCTCAGGTCTGGGTATTGCATTGTTAACGACCATGGTCGGTTTGGTAGCGAATATTTTGTTGGGCTTGCAGCTCACACGATTAGATCGATACGCTGACGATTTTATTGTTCAGGCTCAGACGCATGGCCTGAAGATTAAAGCTCGAGACTAGAGAATTTCTGATGCGTAATCGAAAAAAATCCCGGGAGCCAGAAGTCGATCCTATGTATGACATGTTGTTCAACATGCTCATTGCTTTCGTCTTTTGCTTCATTATTGCTTTCTTGTCGATCAATCCCAAGGCGACCAAGTCGGGTGATATCCCTGCGAAAGCAGAATTCATCATTACGCTTTCCTGGGCTGACAATGATCCGAATGATCTCGACTTATGGACACAAGGCCCGTCGGGTGAAATTGTTTGGTTTCGTAATCGTGAAGCAGGTCTGATGCATTTGGATCGTGACGATCGCGGTACATCCAACAACACGCTGGTCATCAATGGAAAAAAAGTGGTCAATCCGTTGCGCCAGGAAGTCACGACCATACGCAGCATTATTCCAGGTGAGTATGTAGCCAACGTTCACTACTACGAAACCAAAGAGCTCGATCCTAACGAACCGAAAGCAGGCGGCCCGGTAGAGGCGACACTGACGGTTATTAAAGTTAACCCCAAAGCCGAAGTGATTTTTTATGGTCAGGCTGTGCTTGAAGGCCGTGGCAAAGAAACCACCTTATTACGATTTACTGTGGCCCCCGATGGCACTGTAAACAATATCAATACTATTCCTAAATCTTTAGCGAAATCGATCACATGACACTGACTCTCATCATCGCCTTTGCGATATTCGTGTTTCTATTTGCGTTGGCAATTATTTTTTCCGGCTGGCCGGCATGGCTAAAATCTGTGCTGACCTTGGGTGTTTGCGTTTTTTATTTTTATGGCTATATGGCGGTGTTCAGCTTGCTGGGTAACCCTAGCTCGGATGCGTTACCTAGTCGCTTTTTATTGATCGCTGCGGTGGTTGATGAACCTCGCCCCAAGTTTGCCGGAGCGATTTTCCTGTGGGTTACGCCGATAGAAGAAGGCAAAGAACAATTGCAGCCACGTGCCTACAAGTTGCCTTACATGAGAGCGATGCACGAAAAAATAAACGACGGTATGAAAAAAGGCCGGCAAGGTATTAGCCAGATGGGTACAGCTGAAATCAAAGCGGGTACAGGTAAAGGTTCGAGCCGGATTAATCCGGGAGCCGATGAACAAGAAATCAAGATTCTTGATTTGCCTACGCCACAAGCGCCGGAAAAATAATATGCGACGACTGTTATTGGTATTGGTGACGCTGTCGCTGTTGGGCGGCTGTGAAAAACCCGAGCGCGAAAATTCATTTTTCCCTTTGGCTGATGGAATGCGCTGGGTGTACAAGGTCGAGACTACTTTCGATGAACCTGAAAGCTTTGTCGATACATCAACGCTGACGATTACTAATCGCGGCAGACATGACATCAATGGCATGGAAGCCTGGCGTAGGCGTACTGATTCGGGTAATGAGTACTGGTTACGTTCAGATGAAAAAGGGGTATACCGTATTGCCAGCCGTGGGCCAGCATCAAAAACGGCCGTGCTGGATGCGGCACCACGTATTGTGATTCCTGCAAAACTTAGCCAGGATGAAAAATGGTCCATACCAACGATGCCGTATTTTTTAAAACGTCGTAGCGAATGGCCACCTGAATTTAAGTACGTAGAT
>JAULVH010000032.1:11705-14841 GCA_032111105.1 Burkholderiaceae bacterium
AAAACTCCTGCAGGAGACTTCAGCGGTTGTTTGATCATTAAGGGTGTAGCGCCCATTACTCTGTGGGTGGAAACCGATACAACCTACAAACCGGTTCCTATTGTGAGCCGCGAATGGTATTGCCCAGGCGTGGGTCTGGTTCAGCTAGAACGTAAAGAACCCACCACAGCACGATTCTTCCAGGGTGGTGTGTTGCGCATGACTCTGACTGAATTTAATTAAATTAGATTAGATTAGATTTTGCATCGCGCATAGCTGCAATGGCTATGCGCGCAGTGGCTGTACTCAAAAATCGAGATACTAAATTTCATAAGCTCTGATCCCGACAGTCGACTCTGCATGCATAACCTCGCAGCACACAGTGGTGCGCACTGTTAGTAGCTCAACCTACCTCACACGCACACTCACTCACTCTATCCTCGGCTCACCCTGGATTTCTAATCAGCCGCCAGGCGTGCTGATCATTACATTCGCATTCATTCGGCACTTCCTTAAATTCATAAAAAAAACAATGGTGCATTGGTTGTGTTCTCACCAAAACCATAGCTTTCCTTACGGGACATTGACATCGATCAGTAAAACGATGATCCCGTGCACTCTTTCAAAATAAGATAGTAAATTCGCAACGTGTTGTTGATCGCAGAGACCAATCGGTTCGGTAGATCTCGAACAACAGCATGCTCAATTAGTTACGCAAGAAAAAAAATTAACCTCAATATAATTTCTGAAGGGAAATAACATGAAAGCATTAGTAATGATTGGATTGGTCGCTATGAGTTCAATCGCGTTGGCAAATGGCGGCGGCGGCGGCGGCGGCGGCGGTGGCGGTGGCGGTGGCAATCCAACGTCCCAAACCACAATCACTGTGCATACCTCAACTATGAATACCAGTGACGGTTCGGGCAGCGCATCGGAGCAAAACTTGGCAGCTAATGCAGGTACATTTACCAACTCGAATACGCTGAGCCAAACTGTCAATGCAAAACATTCACTTATTTCGAATGAGAGCTACAGCGGTGGTCGTGCAACGCAAAATATTGCTTCAAATGCGGGTACATCGGGCTTGTATACAACGACACACCAACTTGCCTCTATGAATCATTCAAGCTTTATTAATAGAGCTTCTTGGAATGCTCAGGCAATACAAAACATCTCGTCGAATACCAACTGCATTACCTGCTTGAATTCTTCTTCGGGTTCCGGTCATGGTCATGGTCATGGTAATTAATTTCTCTTGAAGTTTTATGGCGAGGTTACTGCGTTAACCGTGGTGGCTTCGCCATTTTTTGAAAGGTCAAGGAAATGCGATTGATTCATGTGTCGATGAAATTATCATTTCTTTTGCTAACGCCGATTTTTGCGAACGCGCAGTTAGCACCTGGAGAAGATCCGGTGTATTTAAATCAAAAAGTTGTCGTCAACATGCTTCCAATAAATAACGCTGTGCGATCAACTCCATTAGAGAATTCATCCGGAATCCCCGCATGGATGGATGCGCGAATCGCAAAATTCCAAGCGAAGGCCTATTCGATCGATACCACGGGAATTTATACGGATAGCGACGTGAAAACCACCACCATTACTGATGGCTTTAGAAAGACATGTATCCAAGATGTGGGCAGTACGATTGCGGCTGCATCGAATTCAGCCGGCAAATTTGGAGCGATGCCGCAAGATCAAATTGTGGTGTTGAAAGGCGATCTGGTGAATATTTGCCGCTAGATTATTTAATAAAAATAATTGGAAGCTCTACGCATGAATAAAGCAAAACAACAACCATCGACAGCTAACCAAAAACAGATTCTTCAACGATTTCTTTCGATTGCC
Organism: Burkholderiaceae bacterium; assembly: GCA_032111105.1. GTDB lineage: Bacteria > Pseudomonadota > Gammaproteobacteria > Burkholderiales > Burkholderiaceae_D > Pernthalerella. The sequence continues at coordinate 13,533 of JAULVH010000032.1, forward strand.
TCAGTAGCATCAGCCTTATTTTTGATTTCATGCAGTGCGCCTTTGGATGCGCGCAAAGATGCATCGTTCCAAAGCTATGCCAACGTGAATGGTCGCCCGACGGTCAGGCCCGTACGATCAATGTCGAGCTTTTCGGATTCGCTTGATTGCATGGATAAAATGCTACGCGACGCAGAAGTGCCATCGACTTTAATTACCAGCAAAATCATTCCTGATTTTTCGACCCGAGCACCGGTTGCTACCAAGGACATGATCATTACTGCGTTGCTGCAAATGTCGCGGACTAGTAATACGTTTCGCTACGTTGATTATGAAGTCGAGCTAATACGTCAAGATACAGTACAAAATTTAACCAATATCCTTCTCAATAACAATCAAATTCAGTTGCAGCGGCCATCGCTATACATATCAGGAGCGATTGCATTTTTAGATCAAAACGTTCTGATTAATCGTAATCAGGCCGGTATCTCAGACACCAATTTTGATGCGGGTTACAGCCAAAATAGAAATGCTTCGATTATTGGGTTGGAATTGCATCTCGGCGATTTTCGTACGCGTACCTTAATCCCCGGATTAGATTCAGCTAATGAAGTCATTATGGGCACGGGCGGGCAGGGTTTAGATTTGGCAGGCCGAATCAGAGACTATGGTTTGCAATTTAATGTGGGCCGCGATTACGCTCAAGGTTCTGGTGCGGCAGTAAGAACATTGGTTGAGTTGGCTGTTATTGAATTGGCCGGTAAATGGGCGAGAGTGCCTTACTGGCAATGCTTAACGCTGGAGCAAAATCACCCTAGCTTTCAAAGGCAGTTACGTGATTGGTATGACGAAGGTGACGCCGCGATTCATCGCAATTTGATTCAAACCTCATTAATGTCTAAAGGCTATTTAGATAAAAAATCGGGCGATACCGAAATCAGCGATCTGAGCTTTCGTCGAGCTTTAGGTAAATTTCAAGCAGATCATGGCATGGTGGTAACGGGTGCCGTTGATTTCACAACCTATGAACGTGTGTTGCGGGACTATGTGTCCTTAGATAGAAAAGGCAATTTGGTGAGCTATGGTTGGGCACCGAGCAAAGCAAAAGCAAAATCAGTGAATGTCGTTGCACAGTCTTCAAGCTCGGGAAAATCCTTCGGTGAAGGTGAAGAAAAACGCACCATTGATCTGCAAATAGAAAATATTTTAATGGGCAGAAGTAAGTTTGAAGTGGGTGAGCAAATTTTTCTCTCAGCGACCGTCTCTCGATCGTCTTACTTGTATTGCTATCTGAGCAGTTCTTCAGGTTCCGTGATGCGATTACTGCCCA
>JAULVH010000033.1:0-5551 GCA_032111105.1 Burkholderiaceae bacterium
AGCTTTATCACATTCTTGTTTAGCAAAATGTGAGCTACCCAGCCAAAAATACGCTTGTGGCATGTAACCAGAATCCGGATAGCGCTGTAAAAAACTAGAAAACAACTGCTGTGATGCAGTGAAATTCCCATTTCTGAATTCGGTGAGTCCGGTATCAAAGGCTTTTTGCTCGGCTTTATCAACTTCCACATCTTTACCGTCTAGCGTTAGTCGTTGCGGTTCAAGTTTTCGAAGTCGTTGGTCGAGGTCGTTATAAAAATCTTTTTGGCGTCGCTGACTGTTATTGATTTCATTTGATAACACTTCAACCTGGCCACGCAATGAGGCAACGTCAGTGCGTAATTTTTCAATTTCACCGATAAGGTCAACGATACTTTTTTTATCTGCTTTGTCGTCTACGCGGGTATTTAATGGAGCTAATTTTGAGGTTACGCTGGCATCGAGCTTGGCATTTAATTCTTCAATTTGCTTGCGCATCTTGAGAATTTCACGCCGCGCGTCGGTGTCTTCAAATAGCGCGTGCGCCTGCATAGGGAGGCCAACAAAAAGCACCGCCAAGACGGCGGTGCTCACGGCGTGTGAAAGACGTTTCATATCGGGGATCAGTAGACGATGTCTGCGCGACGGTTTTCTGCCCACGCTTCTTCTCCACCACCGGTTGCCTTAGGTTTTTCTTTACCAAAGGAGACGGCTTCCATTTGATTGTCCGAAACGCCTAGCAATTGCAAGGAGCGACGAACGGCTTCGGAGCGCTTCTGACCCAGTGCCAAGTTGTATTCACTTCCACCGCGCTCATCGGTATTGCCTTGAATGATGATCTTGCGGTCTTTGCGTGAAATCAGATATTTGGCATGAGCTTCCAGCACCGGTTTGAATTCATCTTTAACGACAAAGCTATCGAGATCGAAATAGATGCTTCGTTTGGCGAGCACACTGGCTGGATCATCTAATGGATCTTTGGAAGTGCTGGCAGTAGTAGCGTTGCCCGTTGTTGCGGCACCCATTCCAGGGTCGCCAGGGTAGGGCGGTAACGTGGTTATTTGAGGCACGGGCTTACCTGCACGGTCTTCGACAGGTGCTGATTCATCCAGCTTGACGGTAGAGCAGGCTGACAGCAGCAGTAATAACGTTGCGGCGATAGCCGCTTGTTTTCTAAATTGCATTTTCTTCCCCCTTCGTGAAGTGACTCTTTGACTCTAATTATTTGGAAAACGGTCCCCAGGAGGGTTCGCGTATAGACGATGCCCTCGCTGATAAGGTGTATTTTGCGCTGCCATCAATCGAGACCACCGTTAGCGCGCCCTTGCCTGCAGCTTCGGTGGCATACAAAATGTAACGGCTGTTGGGTGCAAAACTGGGTGATTCATCATGCGATGTTTCAGACAGTCGATGTTCTTGTGAGGTTGCCATATCAAGAACGTGCAATTGAAACTTGCCCTCGCGACGCGAAATGTAGGCGAGCATTTTACCGTCTGGCGATACAGATGGACTGATATTGTAGTTTCCGCCGTAGGTGAGCCGGCGAAGATCGGCTCCATCCAGGTTCATTTTGTAGATCTGTGGGCCGCCACTGCGATCACTGGTGAAGTAAATACTTTGTCCGTCGGGAGAAAAACAGGGCTCGGTATCAATGCCATTCGAGCGGGTGAGTTTTTTAACATCGGATCCATCTTCATTAATCAGATAAATCTGGGTCAAACCTTCGCGTGACAAGGCAATAGCCAGTTTTTTGCCATCGGGTGACCAGGCAGGTGCCGAATTACTTCCTTTGAAATTAGCTGCAACGATACGGCGACGGTTAGCCAGATCTTGCACATAGACCACGGGCTTTTTACTCTCAAAGGACACATAGGCCAATTTGCTGCCGTCGGGCGACCAGGTCGGCGAAATAATGGGCTCAGTCGAGCGCAGAGCCGTGAAGAAGTTTTCTCCATCAGAATCGGCGACTTCGAGTTTGTATTCGCCTGCAGAACGGCTGACGTAGGTAATGCGGGTAGCAAAGGCTCCGCGTATGCCGGTGAGCTTCTCGAAAATATCGTCAGCAATTTTGTGAGCAGCCAAACGAATAAATTGGGGCTGCGTGCTGATGCTCTGAACCGGTAGATCGACGGTGCGGACAGTGTCAGCTAGCTTGTAGCGCAATTCTATGCGTTCGTCAGCGTGTTTAACTGCGCTACCGGTAACCAGGGCATCCGCACCTTTCGCTTTCCAGCTGCTGAGATTGACGGGTGCTGTTTCGCTCAATGTCTCGGATGTATCGATGACTTTGAACATACCACTACGCTGAAGGTCGGCACGAATGATGGCGCTGATGGCTTGGCCAGTAACGGACTCATCAGCAAATCCGGCAATGCTGATGGGAATTTGGTTGGCACCGATGCCCGAAATGTCGACTTTGAGTTGTGCCTGAGAGAGCGGCATGGTAACCGCCAGCCCAACCAAGGCTACTAACTTTAAGAAATATCGTTTCATCGCGTGTCGCTATCCTTCGGTCGATGAGTGATGGTGATGTTGGGTGGTACCTTGCCCGTCGATGGGTCTGGTGGGAAGGGCACTGATTTTTCAATCGCCCGCTTAACTGCCAGATCAAATGCTCCAACGCCGGATGATTTGATCATTTTAGGCTCTCCACGCAAACCGCCGTCGGGTAACAGCTCTATCGTAAATTCTACGGCAGGGTTACCTACAATATCGCTCTGCGGGAGGATTGTATGCGATTTTATTAATCCTGCCACCTTGCGCGCATAGCTGTCGTCGCCACGTGCTCCCTGTGACTTATCGGCATCGCCCGCAACACCCTCACTAGCTAGTTGATTGATACGTCGCTGATTCTCTTCTCGCCGCTTGCGGGTTCGTTGTTCTGTCGCTGCTTCTTCCTGTTTGCGTTGCTGCTCTTCAATAGCGGCTTCTTCTTTGAGTTTTTTATCTTCAGCCAGTTTGGTTTTTTCTAGCTCAGCCTGTTTCTTTTTCTCTTGTTTTTTTTCTTCAGCCTCTGCAATTTTTTTGCGCTTTTGCTCTTCTTCTAGCGCTTTTTTCTCAGCGAGTTTTTCTTTTTTGATGCGATCTGCATCTTCTTTTTGCTGTTTGCGTTTTTTTTCTTTTTCGAGTGCGATGTCGGGCTCAGCTTCTTTTCGCTGCGCTGGTTCGGGCTCGACAACTGGCGTAGGAGGTGTTACGGCAGCTACCGGTTTAGGAGGCTCAGGCTCGGGTTTGATTATTGGAGGTGGCGGTGGGGGTGGCGGGGGGGCCGCTTCTCGCGCAACGGGACTCCAGATTTCTGCCTGCACTTCAACCGGAGTATCGCTCTGCCACGAAACACCAAACCATAAAAGAATCAAGAGTAACAAGTGAACGACGCCAGCGAGCATTAGCGCACGCCCACGCCCCGGTTCGGCTGGGATGAGATAGTGGCTGGTGGTACTGTTCAAAGTGTTCTCAGCGTGTGGAAAGACCGACGCGGCCTATGCCGGTTTTGTTGGCCTGCGAAATAGTCTGGACAACTTCATCGTACTTAATATCTTTGTCCGCAGAAATCATGAGTGGTAACTCAGGATATTTTTGGTGAAGCTCTTGCAGACGCGCACCAAGTTCTTCTCGTTTGCGGGTTGTTTCGGTTTTTTTACCATGGATACCTACAGTGGCAGAGCCATCGGGTTTAAGTTCTATTTCCAAATACTCTGTAGGTGGTTGATTAGACTTGCCGGATTTTGGCAGGTTAATCATGCTCGGTGTTGATAAGGGTGCGACCACCATAAAAATGACAAGCAGCACCAGCATCACGTCGATATACGGAACGACGTTAATTTCTGCTTTGAACTTGCGGCTACGGCTGCCGCGCAGACTGGAGCTTTGTGCCATCAGCGTGCCTGTCGGTTGAGAATGTTGGAGAATTCTTCGATGAAACTCTCAAAGCGAATTGCAAGCCTGTCGATATCGTGTGAGTAGCGATTAAAAGCGACCACGGCAGGTATCGCAGCAAACAAACCGATGGCAGTGGCTACCAAGGCTTCGGCTATGCCAGGCGCAACAGACGCTAATGTCGCTTGCTGCACATTCGCTAAGCCTCGAAACGAATTCATAATGCCCCAGACTGTGCCAAACAAACCAATATAGGGCGAAACCGAACCCACCGACGCCAGAAAAGCCAGATGTGATTCCAGGGCATCCATTTCGCGCTGGTAAGCTGCACGCATAGCCCGGCGTGCGCCATCAAGCAAGGCGCTGACATCAATATCCTTACCAGTGAAAGACTGTCGTGCCTTGCGATATTCTTCCATGCCAGCTTCAAAGATACGTTCGAGGGCACCGGAATGTCCGCTGCGCATACGTCGGCCCGAGGTAACTTCTTCGTACAAATTATTCAAGTTGGCACCTGACCAAAAAACAGTTTCGAATTCAGTGGTGCGCGCAATGGCTCGGCGTATGGTGAACATCTTGCGAAAGATGTACGTCCAACTCATAGCAGAGACTAAAAGCAGCAGCGCCATTACTAACTGTACTATCAGCGATGCGTTGCTGATCATCCCAAAAAATGAAAGATCTTGTGTGACAGTCATGGTGGTGTGAAAAGGTTGGGTTAATTGGTTGCAGCGGTGTGATCAACTCGACCGCTGCGTGTGTGCAGATTATTTATTTTTTCAAGCATAGTTGCGGGCATAGGCATTGGGCGAAAAGTAATCGCATGAACGCTGCCCACGCGTATGTTCGCACTACACAACAGCTCAAGCGCATCATCTTTATACCGCCAGGCCTGTTGAGAAAAACTCACCGTTGCCTTGCCCAGTTTTTCTACACTAACGCTGATTTCCAGCTGATCATCTAGTTTAGCTGGTGCATGGTAATCGATGGACGCGCTTTTGACGACAAACATCACCTGCTCATTTTCTATCAGTGACTGCTGAGTTAATGCAGCAGAGCGCAGCCATTCTGTACGGGCGCGCTCAAAAAATTTCAGATAATTTGCGTAGTAGACCACGCCACCGGTATCGGTATCTTCGTAATACACCCTGACCGGCCAGCGGAACTCGCCAACCATTAGCTGTTGCGCTTGATGGTAAATGGCCCAAACCCCTGGCATGTCGCCATCATTTCTATGCCATTGATATTTACATGGGGCGGCAATGTACAGACCCAGTAGGCCGCTTCGGCAATATCATGTGCATTGAGCGGGACGGTGCCCTGATAAACCTTGGCAGCAGCTTCGTCATTACCTTTGAATCGCACGTTAGAAAATTCGGTTCCACCGGCTAGTCCCGGCGCTATGTTGGTGGCGCGCACGCCTGTACCCACCAAATCTGCGCGCAGGTTAAGAGTAAATTGATCCACAAAGGCTTTAGTGGCTCCATAGACGTTACCTCCGGGATAGGGGTAAGCTCCAGCCACAGAACCTATATTTATGACTATGCCAGATCCGCTGGCGACCATGCGTGGCAAGACAGCCCGCGTGACGGTCACCAAACCACGGCAATTGGTTTCTATCATGGCGTCCCAGTCTTCGAGATGTGCTTCATGAGCGGGCTCCAGCCCCAGAGCCATACCGGCGTTATTGATC
>JAULVH010000034.1:0-5510 GCA_032111105.1 Burkholderiaceae bacterium
AATACCAAGACACCAACACCTGTCAGTATGAAATGGTGAAGCTCTTAGTCACTGGCCCTGGTAAAAAACCTATGTTCACCGCAGTAGGTGATGATGATCAGGCTATTTATGCCTGGCGTGGCGCGAGTATGGAAAACCTGCGCACACTACAAACGGATTTTCCTGATCTTAAACTCATCAAACTCGAACAAAATTACCGCTCCAGTACACGCATCTTGCAGGCAGCAAATGCGGTCATAGGAAACAACCCTAAATTATTTGAAAAGGTTTTGTGGTCTGAACACGGCGCGGGCGATCCTGTCAAAGTGCTTGCCATGGAAGATGATGAAGCCGAAGCAGATCAAGTAGCGATCATGTTATCGGCTCATAAATTTGAGCGCCGCGCTAAATTTTCAGATTATGCAATTCTCTATCGGGGCAACCATCAATCGCGCAGCATAGAAAAAGCCTTGCGACGTGAACGCATACCGTATGTGATGTCGGGCGGGCAGAGTTTTTTTGATCGCGCTGAAATTAAAGACATCGTTAGCTACTTACGGCTCATAGCCAATGCCGATGATGATCCCGCCTTTATTCGTGCCGTTACTACGCCACGTCGCGGCATAGGTCAGGCAACGCTAGAGGCGCTGGGAGAATTTTCAAAGCAATGGCAATGCTCGTTGTTTGAAGCGGTATTTAAAGGCGGTATCGATGCGCGCTTAAGCGAGCGGCAGTTATTTCCGTTGCGTGAATTTTGCGAATTCATTAATCAACTCGAAGCCCGCGCTTCGCGCGTAGGCGCTGCGGGCTCCGGTGAAAATGCGGCGGCGGTGCTCGACGACATGATGAAAGTTATCGATTACGAGCCGTATGTGTATGGCGCCTTTGATGATCGCCAGGCACAGGAAAAATGGCAGAACGTACTCGACTTCATAAGCTGGCTTAAAGAAAAAGGTAATGGCGGTCGTGAAGGTACTGACGGTGAAAAATCATTGCTCGAATTAACGCAAATGGTTGCATTGATGGGTATGCTCGAAGGTCGCGATCAAGATCCCGATGCCGTTCGTATGTCGACCCTGCATGCCGCTAAAGGCTTAGAGTTTGGTCATGTGTTTATGGTGGGCGTAGAAGAAGGCATCTTGCCGCATAAAGGTGATCCGGATGCGCCGCCTGAAGTGTTTGCTCAACGTATAGAAGAAGAGCGGCGCTTGATGTACGTGGGCATTACTCGTGCACAGCGTAGCTTAACGCTCACCTGGTGCAAAAAACGCAAGCGTGTGCGCGAAAGCATAGTGTGTGAACCGTCACGATTTATTAAAGAGATGCGCATAGAAGAGGGCGATGCGTTGCCCGATCAAGAAGCCGCAGTTACACCACAAGACAGACTGGCGAATTTAAAAGCCCTGCTGCAAAAACCCAAGGCCGCATGAGCATGATGTTTCAACTATCTGTCAACGCAGTCGATTCCTAAAAGGGCGCATCATGAAGCCTTTTCGTAATCCACATAATTTGCCTGTTAAGACCTGTGTAGCCTGCAAGCGGCCTTATACATGGCGCAAAAAATGGGCGTTGAATTGGGCAGAAGTTCGCTATTGTTCAGACGCATGCCGCAAACTAGGCGCACCACGATCGGGCGCCTAAGTACAAGTAAGTTCGCTGGCAACCCTTGCAAAATTTTTTACAGAAAACACCATGACTATCGACGACCAATTGATCGCTATCGAAAGTAAACTTGCTCATCAAGAGTATTTGCTCGATGTGCTCAATAAAACTGTCTATCAACAGCAAAAACAAATTGATGAACTAGATAATCTTTGCAAAGCACTAGCCAAACGACTGGGTGATTTACAGGCGCGCGAATCAGACGCTATGCTGCCACACGAAAAACCACCGCATTATTAATTATCGAAACCAAGCGCCGAGCCTACATTCCGAACTGCCCATGACTCACGAAAAAATTCTCGCTTCATTGCGTAGCGAACTCAATGAACAAACTGCGCAAATGCACTGGACTGAACTCGAACGATTTTTTGCCAGCGGCAGCGTCATTAGCGTTGCCCCTGAATTAGATTTAATAGATGTCGGTGCGCATATCGCAGCCGATGACAAACTTAGCGTAGAGCGCTGGATGAATGCGGGCTTGTTATACAAAACATCCGATGACGAAGCCACTGCCTGGATGAAGCACGACACCTTGTTGTGGGTGGTGGTCGTCAAGCCCTGGATATTAGTTCAACATGAGCGCATAACGCCTAGCGCACCCAAGCAGTAAAAATTTGTTCGATAATCAAACAAATTATTCTGTTTGTTTGCATTTGTAAATAACGATTACCGAACAATTGCTACGTTAAAAACACGCACAAAATACGACTAACGAACAAATCAGGGCATTATAAAAAATTACAATGCCGTCTTAGTCTTCAAGTCAATTTCATTTCTTTTCTTTTCTTGCCTGTCAGCGATACAGCGACACAACAGTTTCATCATCATCGCTGCTGCTTCTGCCAAAAAATCTATCGCACTGCATCTCTTCGCATTGAATTACGTTAAAGATCGATAACAATCGCGGTCGGTACAGATGCACGTCACGTGTGGGCGTTTTTGGCCGTAGCTTTCATTATCGATCAGCGAACTTACTACGATGCCTAATTTTATTGTGATGCGTAGGCGCAGTTTCGTCATTGCTATATTTCTATTCTTATGTGGCGTCGTGGATGCTCAACCACTTACTGCGGCGTTTAATGCGGACCAGGAACTACTCAGGCAGCAAGAACGCGACAGCCAGTTGCGACGCCAGCAAGAGCCTCGACCTAATGTCAATTTGCAGGTTCCGGCGCCTAGAGTAAGTGATGTTTTTCTCCTGCGTGACGAGGCGCCATGCTTCGTTATTCATCAGCTCGTGTTAACGGGCGAGCTATCAGAAAAATTTCAGTGGCTTACCCGTGCGGCAGAGCGCACCGCATCTGGCAAAGAAGACCCGCCGTGGAATCTCTGCTTAGGTACCGTAGCCCTCAATCAAATTATGGAGCGCATGCAGAACGCGTTGATCGCGCGTGGTTACGTCACCAGCCGCGTTCTCGCAACCCCGCAAGATTTACGTACGGGCGTAGTAGAGCTGAAATTTTTCCCTGGCCGGATACGTAACATTCGTTTTGATGCAGCAAGCAGTACACGTGGCACACAGTGGAATGCCATACCTGCAGAGAGCGGCGATGTACTTAACTTGCGCGATATTGAACAAGCATTAGAAAATTTTAAGCGCGTGCCTACAGCCGAGGCAGATATACAAATCAGGCCAACAGACGACTCCCAAGCTCAGCCAGGCGAAAGCGACATCGTGATTCAGTGGCGGCAAGCGCTTCCTTTTAGATTAAGTATGGGTGTAGACAATAGCGGCTCAAAATCTACTGGCCGTTACCTTGGCTCTGCCACCTTGTCATATGACCACTGGTGGACACTGAATGATCTTTTTTATCTCAGCTTTAATCATGATCTGGGCGGTGGTGATCTGGGCGCACGTGGATCTCGCGGACAAGTCGTTCATTACTCACTACCTTTGGGTTACTGGTTGATGGGTTTAACGTCGAGTAGCAATCGCTACTATCAACAAGTTGCAGGTGTTAATGGCACGGTTCGATATAGCGGCGACTCCAACAATCACGAAATTCGGCTCTCACGTATCGCTTATCGTGATGCTGTACGCAAAACCACCGCATCGTTCTCATTGTGGATGCGGGAATCGTCCAATCAGCTCTTTGACAATGCCATCGACAACCAGCAGCGACGTATGGCGGGTTGGGAAGCAGGTGTAGAGCATCGTGAAAATATAGATGCTGCTGTGCTGGAGCTTACCGCTAACTATCGGCGTGGCACCGGTTTTTGGGGTGCTCTGCGCGCCCCGGAAGAGCTTACTGGAACCGGCACTTCCCGTTCGCAAATCGCGCGATTCAGTGCAAAACTTAAACTGCCTTTCGCCGTGGGCAAACAATCATTGAATTATGCATGTGTATTAAGTGCCCAGCGCAGCTTTACCAACCTGGTGCCACAAGACCGTTTTGCCATCGGTAGTCGTTACACCGTACGCGGATACGATGAGCAAAGCTTTCTCTCATCCGAGCATGGCTGGACCCTGCATAACGATATTTCACTTCAACTTAATCAAAGTACACATCAGCTGTATCTCGGCATCGATCATGGCCAAGTCAGTGGCCGCAGTGCGCGCGAGTTGGTCGGTACACAGTTAACGGGTGCGGCCGTAGGTTTGCGCGGCGCTGTTCGACAAGTGAGTTACGACGTCTTTGTCGCTACACCACTTTCTAAGCCCCAGGGATTCACTAGCGATTCCGTCAATCTTGGTTTTGCGCTCAACCTTACTTTTTAGAGTGTAGGCAATGATGAATACAAATAAATCCCCCATAGATTTCATTGCCCCTGGTTTAAGCGGAAATGAATTTGTTGAAGCCGAAGTATTTGGCGCTGCCGTGTGGTTGTGGATGCAATCAGAGGCACATCGCGACATACCGTTAGAGTTTTTAAATAGTTTGTTGCTGCCTGCCATCGGGTATCGACAATTCATTTTGGGATCGGTGGATGGTCGGCCCGTGTTCTATCTTTCGTGGGCCATGTTTGATGAAGATGCCGAGCATAGGTATCTGCATTCCCATCCCTCGACCTTGCCCGAATCTGATTGGGATAGCGGCGACCGAATGTGGGTTATCGACTGGATAGCACCCTTCGGACACACGCAACAAATTAGCCGACTATTCAAGCAGCATTGGTTTAAAAATCGCTGCATGCGATGGTTGTATCACCGCGGTGAAGAGCGCGGCATGCGTATTCAATGCGTCTCTGGTAGCGCCATGTCGCGCGCAGCGATTAATTCTTGGTTAGCCGCCCATCCATTAAAACGCGATCGACGATGTTGAAGAAATTAATAACGTTTGCTTTGTATTTTGTTGTGTTCTTTTTCAATGACTATATTTTTTCAGTGAGTCCATGATGAACAAACAATGTTATGGCTGGGTATATAGCGTAGCGCGTGCTGCATGGGTCGTCGTCGGTGAACATGTCAGGCAATCGCGCGGCTTTGGCGGGGCTAGCAACATCGCTAACACCGCCTACATAACTACTTTTTGGATAGTCACTCTATCTGCATCACTGTCAGTTCACGCGCAAATCATTCCTAACCAAGCCGCACCCGTATCCCAGCAACCCTTGGTTATAAAGGCCGCCAATGGTGTGCCCATAGTGAATATACAAACTCCCGGTGAGCGGGGTATTTCTCATAATCGCTACAGCCAATTTGATGTCAATCCGCAAGGCCTCATTTTGAATAACGCACAGAATGCGGTGCAAACTCAATTAGGCGGTTGGATTGTAGGTAACGCTTTAGTGGCGGGTCGGCCAGCTAAAATCATTCTCAACGAAGGTGTAAGACTCACTCGTTATCTTCATCATCAACCTCAACGTATTTGTCTTGCATCATTGCTGAGTGACCGATTTGGAAGTTATCAACGATGTACTTTTGGAAC
>JAULVH010000034.1:5520-11008 GCA_032111105.1 Burkholderiaceae bacterium
AGTTAACTCAACCAACCCTAGCCGACTACTAGGCACCATTGAAGTCGCAGGTAAAAAAGCCCATGTCATTGTTGCTAATGCCTCGGGCATTACCTGTGATGGCTGCGGCTTTATTAACGCTACCCGCGCCACATTAACTACAGGTGAGGTGCGCACTAATTCTCTGGGAGATCTTGAGGGCTATCGTGTTACCGGTGGACAGATCGTGATCGACGGTTTGGGTATGGATACCTCCAACGTGCCGTATACCGATTTGATTGCGCGCGCTGTACAAGTCAATGCGGGCTTATGGGCGCAGTATTTGCGTGTGACCTTAGGTACCAATGAAGTCAATGCACAGAACACACTAGCAACGCCTATTGTTGCAAACACTGCGGATACAAACTCCAACCCAGCCAACTCTAGTGAGGCCAACCCCACACCTGCGAACGACAACACACCCGAACGTCCCAGCTTCGCGTTAGATGTCGCCGCCTTAGGCGGCATGTATGCCCATAAAATTTACTTGGTTGGCACCGAAGCTGGTTTAGGTATGCGCAATTCGGGAGTGCTGAGCGCAAATGATCATGCTGGCGTGGGTGAGATTGTCGTGCGCGCCAATGGCAGGTTAGAGAATCGTAGCCGCATCTATGGTGACCATATCGCTTTACAAACCAAATCCCTGGTCAATGCTAACTCTACTACCGATGAACCCGCGCCGGTGATCGCTGCGCGCGAGCGTTTAGATATAGGTGCTGAGCACATCATCAATAAAGAACATGCATTACTTTTAAGCTTGGGCGATATTGCTATTGGCGGTGAGTTGGATAATGAGCATCACGCCGCTGGTCGCGCATCACTTCTTGATAACGCCAGTGCCACCATCGAAGCTCAAGGAAACATCACCATCGCCGCTGCAGAACTGCGCAACACCAACGAGCATTTTAGTACGGAGATAGTTGAGGTCTCACGCGAACACATCGTCGAGTATCAAGGCGCAGGTGCCCCCGAGCGCTACCTTAAAGGTACAGCTGATGTCTACGTCTTCAACCGTGAAATCGACAAACTGCACACTCCGGTAGGCACCTATGAGAACTGGGCGCGCTACACGTATCAACGCACGACAGAAGAGAGCCGTATTACGGAAACAGACCCCGCAAAAATTATCGCCGGTGGTGACATCCATTTAACAGGGGATACCTTAGTCAATGATAAAAGTCAGATCATCGCTGGCGGCAAATTAAACGGCCAGTTCACCCAACTTATTAACCGTGATGCAGAGGGTGTGCGCACGGTAGAAGAGCGCGGCATCGTCACTTCGCATTGGCGCGATCGCCAAAAAGGACGCGACGACACCGGATCACGCACTGTGGCCTATGCGCCCGTTAAGAGCCACTTTGGTATTTCTTTAAATGCGGTGGCCTATGATGACAACGCCCGTGCGCGCTACGATCAGCTCAGTAGTGTTGGAAACGGCACTGGCAACAATGCTTTGTTTCGTAGTGCACCTAACCCCAATTCCACCACCGTCATTGAAACCGATCCAGCGTTTACCAATCATCGCCAGTGGTTAAGTTCAGCGTATTTATTAGCCCAATTGGCGGTAGACCCCACCACCGTACAAAAGCGCTTAGGCGACGGATTTTATGAACAACGCTTAGTGCGCGAGCAAGTCGCGCAATTAACCGGCCGACGATTTTTAGAAGGCTACGCCAGCGACGAAGCGCAATATCAAGCGTTGTTGAATAATGCCGCCACCATTGCCACGACATTTCAATTACGTCCCGGTGTGGCTTTAAGTGCTGAGCAAGTGCAAGCTTTAACCAGCGATATCGTTTGGTTAGTTGAAAAAGACATCACCCTGCCTAATGGGGAGCACACCCGGGCACTGGTGCCTGAACTCTATGCTCGCGTACGTGAAGGCGATGTAAGTTCTAAGGGCGCGTTACTGTCCGCTCGCGAGGTGAGCTTAACTGCGTCAGAGAATATAACCAATAGCGGACAAATCATCGCTGGCAAGAGAGTTACATTGGCCGGCGATAACGTGCGTAACATCGGCGGTCAGATTAATGCGCAGACCGTCGCTATCGATGCTGCCACCGATATCGATAATATCGGTGGCCAGGTGCAGGCACGTGATGCGTTAGTAATCAGAGCCGGGCGCGATATCAATGTCGTCTCAACTACCCACACCAATGAGAATGCGACTAGTCGTCACACCACCGTTGATCGCGTGGCGAGCTTGTCGGTGACAGGAGCAGCTGCAGGAACAACTGCAGGAACAACACCAACGAAGAACAACTCAATCGGTGGGTCAGGAATCCTGGTTGCAGTTGCCGGCCGCGATATAAATTTAACGGCAGCGGCGATTGTGAATGAGGCCAAGCCTAGTTCGCCGTATGCATCGAACTCATCTACCACCAACATCATCGCAGGCAACAACGTTAATTTAACAACCGTTACCGAAGACTCTGCCAACCACATCATTTGGGACAGAAAAAATCAACGTCGCGATAGCCAGCGTAATGATGTTGGTACCCAAATCCATACCCAAGGCGATCTGCAGATCGCTTCAGGCCATGACGTTAATTTAAAAGCTGCCACCGTTCATAGCAAACAAGGAACGGTGGCCATTGATGCCGCACGCAATGTCGTTATAGCTGCCGGCAGTAGCGAGCGGCATGTCGATGAAGTGCATCAGCACACCGAGCACGGCATGACCTCGTCCACCACACGTCGCCAGCGTGATGTGCTGCATGAGAGTGCGGCTCAAGCATCCACTGTATCAGGGCATACCGTTGACCTGCATGCGGGTCATGATGCATGGGTAACAGGAAGCCAAGTTATTAGCACCGCAGGCACCAGCATAGTAGCTAACAACAACGTCAACATAGAAGCCGCCACTAACACCCGGCAAGCCACGCACACCTTTCAACAAAAAACCTCCGGCTTAATGAGCTCAGGTGGATTTGGTGTGACCCTGGGTCAACGCAAACAAAGCGAGAACACCAACATCAATAGCATCACCGCGGCTGGGTCGACTATCGCTAGTTTAGAAGGCAATGTAAGCATAGAGGCAGGGCATAACCTGCGCCAGACCGGCAGCCAAGTAGTGGCGCCCACAGGCGACGTCACCCTAAATGCCCAGCGCATAGATATCAATGAAGCGCGCGAGATCACTCGCAATCAAACCGATACCAAGTTCGAGCAAACAGGCTTAACGGTGGCCGTCTCTAACCCCGTCATTAGTGCCGTCCAATTAGCTCAGCACATGAGTCAAGCCGCCTCTGAAACGCAAGACCCGCGTATGAAAGCCTTAGCAGCTACCAGCACTACACTTGCTGCAGTAAACGCGGCCAGTGCTTTACAAGCAGGCCAAGGTCAAACCATTAACGGCAAAGACAACCAAATCGTCACCGCCACCGATGCCAATGGCAACCCCACGGCTACGAAAGACGCTAATGCCGCTGACAAAATCGGTGGCATTACCGTCTCAGTCAGCCTGGCTACCTCCAAAAGTCAAAGCCACAGTACGCAAGCCGTTAACAACACAGCCGCATCTTCCGTTACAGCCGGTGGCGATGTTTACATAGTCGCCAAAGGCGCTGGTAACGAGAGCGACATCATTGTTCAAGGAAGTACCATTGCCGCTGGTGGCACAGCGCGCCTGGCAGCGGAAGACGAACTTACTCTGAGAGCCGCTGCTAACACCGCGAATCAAAACAGCAGCAATAGCAGCCACAGCATGAGCGTGGGAGTCGGCATGGAGTTGGGTGCCAAAGGGGGTATGGGTGTAACCCTTACCGGTAATGTTGGCCGAGGCAAAGGCAATGGTAAAGACCAGACTTGGCAAGAGACCAACCTCACGGCGGGCCATGAAGTACAACTTGAATCCGGTAGCGACACCAATTTAATAGGCGCCATAGTAGTAGCTCCTAAAGTTACTGCTGATGTAGGAGGGCACCTCACCATCGCCAGCTTGCAAGACACCAGCACCTATAAAAACAAACAGCAAAGTGCTGGAGGCAGCATCACCTTCGGCCCCAAAGTCACTGGCAGTGTGAACTACGCTAACAGCAACGTTAACAGCGATTACGCAAGCGTTGATCAGCAAGCCGCCATACGAGCGGGTGACGAAGGTTTCAACATCAATGTCAAAGGCAACACCACCTTAAACGGTGGTGCTATCACCTCGACTGATAAGGCCGTCAACGAAGGTAAAAACAGCTTTGCCACTGGAGGGCAACTCACCACCAGCGACATCAACAACCACGCCAACTATCAAGCCAACAGCATTGGTGTGAACATCGGTGTAGGTGTTAGCCCGCTCGGCAAATACGTCCCCGGTGGTACTAGTGCTGGCATCGGTAGCGATAGCGGCAAATCCTCCAGCATCACGCACGCGGCCATTAGCGACATCGCTGGCGACAAAACCGCACGCACCGATAACAACAACGCTAAAACCAGCGATGCGCTGGCCAAGATATTTGATGCGAACAAAGTGCAGAAAGAAATTAATGCACAGGTGGCTATTACGCAAACGTTTGGACAGCTAGCTTCCAAAGCTGTTGGTGATTACAGCCAAAGCCAGCTCAATCAAGCCAAATCGCTACGTGAGCAGGCCGGCCAGGAAACCGACCCCGCTCGCGCGCAAACTCTGCTCGATCAGGCACAACAACTTGAAACGAATTGGAGTGAAGGTGGCAGCTACCGCACCGCATTGCACACCGTGACCGGTGGCTTAAACGGAGGGCTATCTGGTGCGCTCAGCGGAGCAGCTACTGCAAGTGCAGCGCCGCTCCTAAATGATCTGCAAGCGAACCTGACCGAAACCCTCAAAAAAGCTGGGGCTAGCGATGCCGTAGCGCAAGGCATCGCTCAAAGCATTAGCGGCGTGACGGCCGCTGGAATAGGTGCAGCCGCAGGCGGCGCCGGTGGTAACGCCATCACAGGAGCAGCTACCGGCGTGAACATTGATGCAAATAATCGGCAGTTGCATCCAACCGAGATTCAATGGATCAAAGCCAACGCAAAGCGATATGCACAACAGCAAGGTATTAGCGAGCAAGATGCGGAGAAACAGCTCGCTCAACAAGCATTCCGGCAAGTGCAGTTTGGCACCTCTGGAAATGACGACGCTAACGCCAGAAATTTTCTTAAACAAGCTGGCAATGTCTTGCTACCGGGAGACCCCACCCTACCCGGACAGAACGTTGGTTTTATGTTCTATGCAACACCAGAGCAAAAAGCTAACCCACTGATGTATGGCGACACCCTTGCCAAACAAATTGACTTTTATATCCAAAATAAGATTGCGTTACCAAGCGCACAGAGTATCGCTATCGCTGCGGCCAAAGATAGCCAGCAACGAGAAACACTGGTTCAACTCACTAAAGCATCAGGCATTGCTTCTGGACTAGTAGTGCTGGCGGCCACCACACCTACTTTGGCGACTTGGGCGCTGACCAATCCAGATCAAGCCGTTCAAGCAGGCCTTATTACTGCCGAA
>JAULVH010000035.1:0-18412 GCA_032111105.1 Burkholderiaceae bacterium
TCTAGCGCACCCGAGGCGATGTGCAAGGCATTCTGACCATGCGTGTTGATTTGGCCTATCACCGCCCCGTGATCTAAGAGCATCTGCATAGCCTTTATATTTTTAGCTTGTACCGCCAGCATCAGCGCATCGTTCCCCTTGTTGTCAGTTCTAATCAGGGATATGTCGTATTTGAGTAGCAGAGTAAGCATGTTAATCAGCGCGTCGCCCTTCAAGCGGTGCATTGCAACCATTAGTAAATCCGTTGCGCCTTGATTAAACGGAACGAGCTCAACTGGCACATGAGCTTGCAATAACAGAGCTACCATCTCAAGATGGCCACCTTCAACAGCTTTCTCTAAGGCCTGATGAGCCACAAGTTGATCCGTAAAAAAAGGTGTGCCGTGCTGCATCAGTAACGTGTATATCGGCACAGAACCAGCAGTTACGGCGGCAAAGAGTGGTGAGCCTCTGTCAGAATTGGTTAACTTTGGATTCGCCCCGGATTTCAAGAGCAGCGCTACCATCTCAAAATGGCCGCCACGTACTGCGGCTGTTAAAGCTTGATGAGCTATATTTTGATCAGGGAAAAAGGGAGCGCCTTTCTGGAGTAATAAATTGAATATCGGCACAGAGCCTACAATTGCGGCTGTAAACAAGGGCGAGTATCCGTTAGCAAATGCTAAGTTAGGATCCGCGTCGGCTTGCAAAAGCAGCGTGACAGCTTCCAGCGAAGCATTCATGCATGCAAAATATAAGGCGGTGTAACCTAGGGGCCCAATGTGATTCACCGCCACTCCCTTTTCAACAAGGATTTTTATAATGGTTATATAGTTTCTTTTTGTTGCTTCAGTGAGTGGTGAATGTCTGCCAAGCATTCCTTCGATAGATGCACCCTGCGCTATCAGATACTCAACGAGTTTCAGATTGCCGCTTATCAATGCGCCAACCACTATTGTTTTGTCTGCCCAGCAGTCCTTATCGATATTGGCGCCAGATGACAGCAATAGTTTGCAAGTATTAAGATGTCCGCCCCGCACCGCGGAAAGTAAAGGCGTAAAGTTAAAGTCGTCTTGCTGATTTACGTCACAGCCAAGCTGAATAAGCCAATCACATAACTCGGTATAACCTCCTCTGGCAGCCATGTGCAGGGGTATGGGAGTATCCTCGGTGTAGATATCTAAACGTGCCCCATGTTTCACCAGTAGCTCGCAAACCGCATCGTGTCCTGCAGCAGCGGCTTTAGAGAACGCACTCCAGCGCCATAAATCCAGAGTATCCACATCAACGTCATAGGTCAGTAGCAGGCGCACAATCTCAACATGACCTGCCGCTGCAGCCAACATCAGTGCGTTTCCGTTGACATCGTTAAGCGCTGCAGGGATTGCACCATTCTCCAGCAGCAGTTGTACGCTTGCACGATCGCCCCACTCTGCGGCGAGCATTAGGGCAGTAAATATTTTTTTATTACCCTCATCACTGGTTTCTGCTGATTGATTTTGTTCTTTGATTTGTATATCCAGTAGACCGGCCCGAAATCGATCCAAATCAAAATCAGAACTAAAGAAAAAATTACTACTTGCATTGTAAGAAGGACCAAGATAAACAGCGCCGCTTGCAGTGAGAAGATTTTTTATTGATTCTGAAATGACAGAAATTTTTATAAAACAAAATTCCCCTTTGGGCCAGTTGGCAGTTTCTTCCCCAAACAAAAAGGTGAGTAAGCAGGCAGTATCCCCCTGCACTGGCAGTTCATCGCATATTTTCTCTAGTGTCCACCTATCTAAGGAGGGGAGAACTTTTTTTTGCCAACCCGCTTCGGGTGCTGCAGACACTGCAGATGACGCAGATGACGTAGTTGAATTCTCGGGACTGTTGGTAGCGGCGAGGTGGGATGTCGCGCTAGATGACGATGAATGTGTTTGTGCATCGGATTCTTGTATGCGTCGTTTTTTGTTGACGGGCTCGCTGGAGCTAAGCCTTGTTTCCTGATCATCGGCTCCTTGGTTTTCCTGACGGGTACGCTTGATACCTTGTCGTAAAAAGTCAGCGCTTACCTTCTCATTACTGGCGCCGTCGACCTCCATGCCATCGACCTCCATGCCGTCGGCTTCAGGCGAGCGCATGCGGGGTGGTGAGCGATGTGGGTTGGCAGATGAATGTTTGTTTGATCTTGAACTCGAACTCGAACTCGAACTCGAACTTGAACTTGAACTTGAACTTGAACTTGAATTGCCGTCGTTGCCGGCATTGCCATTATCGGCGTCAGTTTCAACGTTGTTTTCATCATACAAATAAAAAGAAGGGGAATCCGGATTGGGTCTCATCATCAGTACTTATGTCGTTAGCGGGCAGTAGCCCATAGGACGATATAAGTGTGAATTTTTGAAAAAAAGTTCAATCCTGACAGTTTGAGTAATGAATAGTAAAACAGTTATAAAAACAAACGTTTCAACATATTTACCTGTCTTAGCATTAGCTCAGCATAGATTTGCGCAGCCTCATCTGTGACATTAGGAGCATGAAGAATATTTTCTTGTGCGTCATCGATAGCAAGCAGCAGTTGAGTCCGAAACTCTTTCAACAAGGCCTGTCCTTGCGGTGACTCTGAAAAGAACGCAGTGAGCGTAGACATGCTTATTTTATCCATCCCAGTGGCTGGTAAATCGTCAACGCTAAATAAGCCGAAAGGATCATCGGAATCGATGCCCAAGCTTGTGGCTGACGCGCTACTAGTAGAGCTGCTTGTAGTGCTGGGCGCACTGCTCATTTCTTTGCCTTCAAACTTCGCCCAAGCCGTTTTCCACGCAGACTCAATTTTTGTGGCTAGTGCTGAATACACGCTTTTGGCCATCAAGGCATCAGCCAGTGCGCCCGATGCTGCCGCATAGGCAGGGAAAGTAGCAGGTAGGGATTTTTCTGTGAAACTGAGATTGAAGCAGGTTTCAAACAGCGTTTTAAAAACGGTTGCTGTGTGCTCGCTTTCTATAGCCAGTGACATAGACATCAAGGAATCGAGTTCTGCATTGGCAATCTGGTTAAGTGCTGTGCCGGCTGGCATGTTGGACAATTCAATAATGTAGGGCGTCCAGTGCAAACCAAGTGGTAGATGAATTTTTTCAAGCGGCGCTGCTAATCCGGCAATAAAAGCGCTAATGGCTTTGTCGTGACCTGTTGCCGAATGTCCGAACAGCAGAGATTTGAATTGATGTAGCGCGCCTATATAGGGTCCCACGAGATCAATCAGAGGAGGGCATAGCCCTGCCATTCCTAGCATGTAAACAATTTTCTCGCGCGATATGGCACAGGGAGAGTTAATGACAAATTGTATGAAATCATGCAATGCCCCGACATTGATATTTATTTTTGCTAAATCAACAATCAGCAAACCGTTACCTACATGTGGCCATGCCCAGCTCACTAAAATTATTTCGCGCGTGAGTGCATGTTGCGCCCGGTTGAGTGCGTCCTTGCGCAGCGCAAGCCAGTTGGGCTGCTTTTGCGCTTGGTTTAATAAATTCACTAGCTTGGTAAAAGCGTACATCATCTTCAGTCGGTCTATTTGCACGCTAAGGTCTAATGCGTCAATTGCATCAATAGCGATTGCTAAGGCGTTTTGACCGTACTTGTTGACTTGTCCAATCAGCGCCCCGTGCTTTATAAGCATGGACATAACGTGGAACCCAGTGGTATGCACTGAAAGCATAAGCGCATCATTACCCTCGTCATCGGTTTTACGTAAGGAGATGTTCTGTTGCAGTAGCAGAGTCAGCATCTCGAGGAGGGTATTTCCCGACAAGCTCTGCATCGCCAGGATCAGTAAGCTGGTCGCATGCTGATCAACAATCATCTCAGCGGGTACGTTAGCTGCCAATAGAAGCTGTGCCATTGAAACGTGGCCCTCTTCGACAGCTATCTCTAAAGCTTGGTAACCTTTATTTCGCTGCGAGAATAATGCAACGCCGTGTTGTATCAGTAGTTTGACGATCTCATCATTGCCCGACTTTGCGGTAGTTTCTATGATGCTACTACCGTAACGATTAATCAGATTAGGATCTGCCCCTCGCTGCAACAAGAGCGTGGCAGCGCCCTGGCTAAAGTTGTGGCAGGCAAACCAAAGTGCACTATTGCCCTCAAAGGTAGTTATGTTGATCAGTGCACCTCGATCCAGAAGTATTTCTACTATCGCGGGATAGTCCTTAATGGCGGCATGCATTAGAGGTGTCAGTCCTTTCTTCAGACCTATGGTTATATCTTCCAAGCCATCGACTTGTGCGCCTTGGGATAGCAGATACTCAACCAGTTCAGTATTGCCCCCAAAAGCAGCCACCCCTAGAATTGTTTGACCTTCTCCCACAAAAGTATTGATCTCTGCGCCTGAGTTCAGTAATAGTTTGCAGATAGTAAGTTGTTGATTATCTACTGCGCAAAATAAAGGGGTCTCGTCGCAAGAGTTTATCTGATTGATATCAGCACCATGCTGAATAAAAAGCCTGCATAGTTCAGCGTCTCCATGCTCGGCAGCCTTGTGAAGAGGCATCGAACTCGAAACAATATCTAATCTTGCCCCACTTTGCAGCAGTAGCTGGCAAACAGCGTAGTGCCCTTTATCGGCAGCATAAGACAGCGCAGTCTCTCTAATACCATCACCTTCATCAGTCACAGCATTCACGTTAATGCCAGAGGGCAGTAGCAGGCGCACTATCTCGAGATGCCCGAATTCTGCAGCGAACATAAGTGCGTTTTTATTGTTATGGTCAACCGCTATAGGTATGGCTCCGTTGTCTAGCAGGGTCCGCACAATCTCAAGATCGCCCAATAGTGCAGCTAACATCAGGGCGCTGAATAAGCTATTGGGCGTGCCCTCTGCCAGGTTTTCTGCAGCAACTCGCTCTATTTCCTGAATAGCCAGTAATCCTGCAAGGAATTTATCTCTATCAAAATCGGAGCTCTTTATCACTAAATTGCTGTGGTTAGCTAAACACACGGCGCCGCATGCTTTGAGCACTAGCAACATATTTTGTGTCGCTTGAGGAATTAGCTGGACTACGTATCCTCCATTAAGTGGAAAGTCATTACCAAACAAGAGTGTGCTTAGGCGAGGAAGGAATTCAGGGATAGTCAGGTTATCCAGTATTTCTTTTAATGCTTCATCGCTTAAATCCAGGCGGACTTTTTTTTGCCATCCTGCTTCGAATCCAGAGAGCGGTACTACTGTGGTACTAAGGCAGTTGGCACTAGCGCTGGCCGTTGTGGTGCTTGATGAAGAAGTGCTAGCTGATGTAGCGCTTGAAGAGGAGTTGAAAGACATTGAGGACGAAGACGAAGCATTGTGGTGTTGATTTAGCAGCGCAATGACATCATGAGCACCCAGGCTATTAGCAATGGCCAGCGCATTTTCTAAGGCCTCGGGCACGCAGTTTTGCATGCCTGTTGCGAAAAGTTTTTCTACTAGTTCAGGCGCATTCGATTGAGTCGCCTTCTCAAGGGCGTTGCGAAATTGGGCAAAGGTATTGTAGGTAAATACATCGCCAATGCGAAAAGCTCGGCCATGGTTCATTTCGAGCAGATGCTCGCAAGTCCAATTAACAAGCTGCTGCAGGTTTCGGTATTCGCGCGCTTCTGATGATTGGCTGACCGTGGTGTTACTTGTCGTAGCGTTGTTCGCCTGTGCAGCAGGTTCTTGCGTGCGACGTTTTTTGGTAACAGGCTCAGTGGAGCTGAGTAGGTCTTCTTGCTCTTCAGATTCCTCGCGCTCCTGAAGGGTGCGCTTGCTGCCTTGGCGTGAGGTGTTGGCGCTTTGCTCTTCGTCGCTGCCACCACCGACGTCCATGCCGTCTTCCTCCGGCGAGAACCTACGGGGCGAGGAACTAAACGAAGGTGGCGATTTTGAATCTACATCAGCATTGCCATTATCGGCATCAGCTTCAAAGTTGTTTTCATCATGCAAATAAAAAGAGGGAGAATTCGGATCGGGTTTCATGGTGATTTTAAGTTTGTCTTAAACGCTAGGTATGACGTTGCAAAAAACATGTGTGGAGATACGCGTAGAAAAGTTCACTCTGACCAGCTCATCAGAATTCATGGGATAGACTTGTATAATGTGTCTCATTAAAGCTATGGATTTTTCGTCATGTCCCAGACTCATTTCGGCTATCAGCAAGTCCCTGAAGAACACAAGGCGCACAAGGTGGCCGAGGTTTTTCATTCCGTAGCGGCTAAATACGATGTAATGAATGACCTGATGTCAGCCGGGCTGCACAGGTTGTGGAAGGCGTTCACGATTACTCAGGCAGCAATTCGGCCGGGTTTTAAGGTGTTAGACATTGCGGCGGGCACAGGCGATTTAGCGCGTGCATTCGCTAAACGCGCGGGCACCACAGGCGAGGTGTGGCATACCGACATTAATGAATCGATGCTGCGCGTTGGTCGCGACCGCATGATTAATGAAGGATTGCTGTTACCCACCCTCATTTGCGATGCTGAAAAGCTACCATTTCCTGATAATTATTTTGATCGGGTATCCGTGGCCTTTGGTTTGCGTAACATGACGCATAAAGACCAAGCTTTATCTGAGATGCGCCGAGTACTAAAGCCAGGTGGAAAATTGCTGGTGCTCGAATTTTCTAAAGTCGCTTCACCATTGCAAAAGCCGTATGACGTGTATTCGTTTAAGGTGCTGCCTTGGTTGGGTCAAAAAATAGCGAATGACGCAGATAGTTATCGTTATTTGGCTGAGTCAATACGCATGCATCCTGATCAGGAAACATTAAAAGAACTAATGCAAGAAGTGGGTTTCGATCAGGTGAACTATTTCAATTTGACCGCGGGTGTCGCAGCGCTTCACGTAGGTGTGAAACTTTAAAATTCCGTGCTGTGTGCATAGTGTTTAGCGCAACCATGCGTTAGACCACAACGAGAATAAGCATTTTCATGACAAGCTTGGAACGTCCCATTATCGCCGTTATTAATCATCTGCTGTCACGCCAGCCGGTGTTGTGCGATAAGTTACGTCCACACGCAGGTGGAGTAGCTTGTCTTGAAGTAGGTGCTATTCAATTGAAATTAGCTGTGGCGGCAGATGGTTTATTTCAGCCTGCTGAGTATGCTGAACCGAATGTCACGATACGCATCAAGCCAGCGGATCTGCCGCAGGTGATGATGAATATGGAAAAATCATTTTCGTATGTCACTATCAGCGGTGATGCGGATTTTGCGCGCACCATTTCTGAGTTAGCCAATGAATTGCAATGGGAGCCCGAAGAAGATCTTGCTCCTTTTTTGGGTGATATCGCTGCCGTACGTATTACTCAAGCTGCGCGTGCAACGCTCTCACAAGCCAAATCGGGTGGTCGTAAATTTTTCGAAAACATGGCTGAATATCTGCTGGAAGAAAACCCAACACTGCTGTATCGACAAGCAGGTGAAAAATTTGCTTCAGATGTCGCGATCATTCGTGATGATGTAGAACGACTCGCTAAAAGAATTTCCTTACTAGAGAAGCAGACAACGGATGGTGTGGCATGAATCGCCTGTCGCGAGTAGTAAAGATTGTGCAGGTCGCACTACGCTACGGCTTAGATGAAATCATACTGGTTAGTGCCAAGCTTCCACCGCACTGGCGATTTTTGTCGTCGTTATTTTTTTGGCGCGATATCAGCGCTCCTCGCGGTGAGCGTCTGCGTCGCGCACTCGAAGAATTAGGCCCTATCTTTGTAAAATTTGGCCAGGTGTTATCAACGCGGCGTGATCTCATGCCCGCCGATATTGCCGATCAGTTGGCGCTCTTGCAAGATCGTGTGCCGCCGTTTTCTTCTGATCTGGCGATTGATGAAATCATCCGTTCACTCGGTCAGCATCCTGATAAATTATTTGCCAGTTTCACCCGTGAGCCTGTGGCTTCTGCTTCAGTGGCTCAGGTTCATTTTGCCACCCTGAAAAATGGCACTGAGGTAGCGGTCAAGGTATTGCGTCCCGGTGTACACAAAGCGATAAAAAATGACATCGCACTAATGCATATCGTTGCAGGTTGGATAGAGCGTTGGTGGATAGACGGCAGACGATTGAAACCGCGTGAGGTCGTAGCTGAGTTCGATAAATATCTGCATGATGAGTTGGATTTGATGCGTGAGGCGGCGAATGGTAGTCAGCTGCGCAGAAATTTCGCCAACTCCAACCTCTTGCTTGTGCCAGAAATGCACTGGGATTATTGCTCTCCCTCGGTGATTGTTATGGAGCGCATGCATGGCATACCCATCTCACAAACACAAAAACTAATTGACGCGGGTGTCGATTTAAAAAAACTTTCGCGTGAAGGGGTGGAGATTTTTTTCACCCAGGTTTTTCGTGATGGCTTCTTCCATGCGGATATGCACCCCGGGAATATTTTGGTGTCGATCGCTCCCGAGACGTTTGGTCGTTATATCGCACTCGATTTCGGTATTGTTGGAACTTTGACGGACTACGACAAAGATTATTTGTCGCAAAATTTCATCGCTTTTTTCCGCCGCGATTACAAGCGTGTCGCTCAAGCACATATTGAATCCGGCTGGGCACCCAAAGAGACGCGTGTTGATGAACTTGAAGCCGCTGTACGCGCTTGCTGCGAACCTATCTTTGATAGACCGTTAGCAGAAATCTCGTTTGGCCAAGTGTTGTTACGATTGTTTCAGACCTCGCGCCGCTTCAATATTGAAGTGCAACCGCAATTAGTACTTCTGCAAAAAACACTACTCAATATCGAAGGCCTGGGTCGACAACTTGATCCTGAACTAGACCTTTGGTCCACCGCAAAACCTGCACTAGAAAAATGGCTTGATGAGCAAGTGGGCTGGCGTGGTTTGCTGGATCGACTCAAGCTCGAGGCGCCGCACTACGCGCAAATTTTTCCGCAGTTGCCACGTTTACTACAACAGGCTTTGCTAGCTAAAACAGAAACTCACGATACGACTACGGACAGGCTGCTCGAGCACCTTATTTCCGAGCAGCGGCGCACAAATTGGCTGCTAAGTCTTGCCATGTGCTTTGGCGGCGGCCTGATAGCAGGCATCGTTGTGGTACAAATTTTCTTACGCTGGCATAGCGGTCTTTGATGTCTTAGTGGTTGCTACTACGTAGTTCCACGCTAAGGATATAATCGCCGCAATTTTTGACCAACCTTTTCGTGCGCGCGTAGGCTCTTCTATGAATACCTTACTGATTTTTGTCGGGCTCTATCTGATGATATCGATAGGCCTCGGTCTGTACGCCTCGACCCGAGTAAAAAATTCTTCCGACTACGCGAATGCCGGCCGCTCGTTGCCTTTGCCTGTAGTAATCGCCACTGTTTTTGCCACCTGGTTTGGTTCTGAAACGGTGCTTGGCATTCCAGCCAGATTTGCCGATCATGGATTAAGTGGCACGGTAGAAGATCCGTTTGGTGCATCACTATGTTTGATCTTTGTCGGTTTGTTTTTTGCGCGCAAACTGTATCGACTCAACCTCTTAACTATAGGCGACTATTTTAAGCAACGCTACAACCGCCCTGTAGAAGTGATGGTGTCTTTGTGTATCGTGATTTCGTATCTTGGTTGGGTATCGGCACAAATAACTGCCCTGGGTTTGGTTTTTAGCGTACTAACTAATGGTGTGGTTTCACCCTCTACCGCAATGATCGCTGGCGCTGCAATTGTGTTGGTCTACACGCTGTTTGGTGGCATGTGGTCCGTGGCATTGACAGACGCATTTCAAATGTCGCTCATTATCATGGGTATGGTGTATATCGCTTGGGTGATCGCAGGTGATGCAGGTGGCGCACAGGTAGTGATACAGCATGCAAATGATGCCGGCAAATTACGTTTCTTCCCTGAGCCCACGTTGGCAGCCTGGCTAGGTTTTGTTGGTATGGGGGTCACTATTATGTTTGGCTCCATACCGCAGCAAGATGTATTTCAACGTGTGATGTCAGCGCGCGCCGAAAATGTTGCGGTAGCTGGCGCAGTAATTGGTGGCTCGTTATATTTCTTTCTGGCGTTTATACCCATGTTTTTGGTGTATGCAGCGCAGATCATCGATCCGGTTATGTTCGCCTCTTTGATAGGTGAAGACTCGCAAATGATATTGCCGCGATTGATACTTGATCACACACCTATCGTCGCGCAAGTCTTATTTTTTGGTGCGCTGTTATCCGCCATCATGTCAACGGCAAGTGGAACCCTGCTCGCACCGAGTATCACTCTCACTGAAAACATTATTCGTGAGATGGTTCCCATGAATGATCAGCAGTTGCTGCTAACGACACGTATCGTAGTCGTATGTTTTACGATCGTTGTGACGACCTTTGCCTTGTTCTCGCAAGGTATGCCTATTTACGAAATGGTGGGTAATTCTTACAAGGTGCCTCTGGTGGGCGCCTTCATACCGCTGGTGATGGGTTTGTACTGGAAACGCTCCACAACGCAAGGAGCATTGTTTTCGGTCATAGGCGGACTGGCAAGCTGGATACTGATGGAAGTCTTCGGTGGCGACTCTATCTGGCCGCCGCAGTTTGTGGGTCTGTTGGTTGCATTTTTGGGAATGATAGTCGGTTCCTTGTTGCCGCAGGCTAGCCGTTTGTCCCAATGGGATTGACCGCCCTTGGGCAGACCCTAACTCTGGCGGGATTATTTGGAAAAACCCTTATAATTCAAGGTTTTCAAAATTTTTGCACAAAGAAAGTCACGATGCCTATCTATGCTTATCGCTGTCAGGCCTGCGGATACGCTTGCGATGTACTGCAAAAAATGTCCGATGCCCCGCTCACTGACTGCGAATCCTGCGGCAAACCGGAATTAAAAAAACAACTCACGGCGGCGGGCTTTCAGCTCAAAGGTAGTGGTTGGTATGTGACTGATTTTCGAAATGGTTCGGGTGGCGGCAAGCCTAAGTCGGATACACCAGAGGGCGGTTCTGCAGCGAAGGCTGATGGCTCATCCAGTTCAGCGCCTGCCAGCACGAGTGAAGCCGCACCGGCGACTGCATCGTCCGATACCAAGCCTTCCACTCCAGCGGCTACCTGATGATTGCTCTCATGCGTAAATATTTTATTACCGGCCTGTTGGTTCTGGTTCCTCTGGCGATTACGCTGTGGGTGCTGAACCTGATTATCGGTACGCTAGATCAATCGCTTTTGCTGCTGCCGTCGTCGCTACGACCCGAGTCTTTATTCGGTTTTACTTTGCCCGGCATAGGCACGATGCTGACGCTAGTAATTATTTTTGTCACCGGCCTGATCACGCAAAATTTTATCGGTACGCGACTGCTCAATTTGTGGGAATGGTTGTTGCAACGCATACCGGTTGTTAATTCTATTTACTCTAGCGTTAAGCAAGTGTCCGATACCTTGCTGTCATCGTCGGGTAATGCATTTGGAAAAGCGCTGCTGATTCAATATCCCCGCGAAGGTTTGTGGACGATAGCATTTCAAACGGGTGTGCCTGGTGGTGATGTAAAAAATCATCTGACGGGCGACTACATCAGTGTGTATGTACCCACCACGCCCAACCCGACTTCAGGTTTTTTTCTGATGCTTAAGCGCGAAGAGTCTATCGAGCTGGCGATGAGTGTTGATGAGGCATTGAAGTACATTGTTTCTATGGGCGTTGTCGCCCCTGGGGCTAACAAAAAGCCTGATCAACTCATTACACCCGCTAAGCACACTGAACAGTGAGCTACTGCGAAATTCCTTAATTCTGGCAATAACGAAATCGAGACTAACTACTATGTCAATGCGTACAAACTACTGCGGCCTAACGACTGAGGCGCTAATGGGTCAAACAGTTAACCTGTGTGGCTGGGTGCACCGCCGGCGTGATCACGGTGGCGTGATTTTTATTGATCTGCGCGATCGCGAAGGTTTAGTGCAGGTGGTGTGTGATCCAGACCGTGCTGATATGTTTAAGAGCGCCGAGTCAGTCCGCAATGAATTTTGTTTGCGTATTACTGGCCTGGTGCGTGCGCGTCCTGCTGGCACAGAAAACACTGGCCTTACGTCCGGAAAAATCGAAGTCTTATGTCATGAATTGGAAGTCTTGAATCCGTCGGTCACTCCGCCGTTCCAACTCGATGATGACAATCTTTCTGAAACCACCCGCTTGACCCATCGGGTACTGGATTTACGTCGCCCGCAGATGCAGCACAACCTCAAGCTGCGCTACAAAGTCACGATGGAAGTACGAAAATTTTTGGATGAGAACGGCTTCATCGATATTGAAACACCGATGCTCACGAAGTCGACTCCCGAGGGCGCGCGCGATTATCTGGTGCCTTCGCGTGTGAATGCAGGTCATTTCTTTGCATTGCCGCAATCACCGCAGCTATTTAAGCAGTTGCTGATGGTAGCCAATTTTGATCGTTACTATCAAATCACCAAATGCTTCCGCGACGAAGATTTGCGTGCCGATCGCCAGCCCGAATTCACACAGATTGATTGCGAAACATCCTTCATGTCGGAGCAGGAAATTCGTGATCTGTTCGAAGACATGTTGCGCAAGGTATTTAAAACCACCTTGAACGTGGAATTACCGAATCCTTTCCCGGTCATGAATTTTGCAACCGCTATGGCCATGTACGGTTCCGATAAACCTGACATGCGTGTCGGTTTGGAGTTTACTGAACTGACCGACGTAATGAAGGATGTTGATTTCAAAGTGTTCTCCGGTGCGGCAACGATGGAAGGTGGGCGTGTCGTTGGATTGCGCGTACCTGGCGGCGCTAATGAGCAGGGCGGTATGCCACGTTCCGAGATCGATGCATATACTCAATTCGTCGCGATCTACGGTGCCAAAGGTCTTGCTTACATTAAGGTGAATGACAAATCAAAAGGGCGCGACGGCCTGCAGTCACCGATAGTTAAAAACATACATGATGCAGCGTTGGCGCAAATTCTCGAGCGTACAGGTGCAGAAAACGGCGATCTGATTTTCTTTGGTGCGGACAAGGCCAAGGTAGTCAATGATGCAATCGGTGCCTTGCGCGTAAAAATCGGCCATAGCGAATTTGGACGCAAGAATGGTTTGTTGGTTGAAGACTGGCGTCCATTGTGGGTCGTTGATTTTCCTATGTTTGAGTTTGATGAAGAGGCTAATCGCTGGAATGCTTTGCATCATCCGTTTACAGCTCCCAAAGCAGGTCATGAAGATTTCATCAGCACAGCACCAGGCAAAGCGATAGCGCAGGCCTACGATATGGTGCTCAATGGTTGGGAGCTCGGTGGCGGTTCGGTACGTATTCATCGCGCCGATGTGCAAAGCAAGGTATTTACTGCGCTTAATATTGGCGAAGAAGAAGCCCAGGTGAAGTTTGGTTTCTTGCTCGATGCTTTGCAGTATGGCGCGCCACCGCACGGTGGTCTGGCGTTTGGTCTGGATCGCATAGTCACCATGATGACGGGCGCCGAATCGATACGTGATGTGATTGCTTTCCCCAAGACGCAACGTGCTCAGTGTTTGCTCACGCAAGCACCTAGCGAGGTCGATGAGAAGCAGTTGCGTGAATTGCACATACGCCTGCGTAGCGTAGAGCCTGTGGTCAAGGGCTGATAGCTTAGGCTGCCCGATCTGCCGTGTAAGACTAGCGGCAGGCGGGTAGTAATCTTTAAGGGTAGTGGTCGATTTCAACTATCTGGCAGTTAGCCACTTAGTCACTCAGCCACATAGGCACGCTGGCGCTAAGCAGGGCATAATCGTCTGGCTACTTTTCCGCACACCTAGACATGCCTGCCCATAAAATTCCAGAATCTGTATTGGTTGTTATCTTTTCAGCCGACCTGCAAGTCTTACTCCTCGAGCGCGCAGATAAGCCAGGTTTCTGGCAGTCTGTCACGGGCTCCAAAGATACGCTGGATGAAGTCTTGCGAGAGACAGCCATACGCGAAGTCTTAGAAGAAACGGGTCTACAGATCGGCGGCCCCGACATACCGCAGTCGGCATTGGTCGACTGGAACCTTTCCAATGTTTATGAGATCTACCCCGTCTGGCGTCATCGCTATGCCGAGGGCATTACTCACAATACCGAGCACGTGTTTGGTCTGCAAGTGGCTAGTGATCTACCTATACGGCTTGCCGAGCGCGAGCATCTTCAGTATCAGTGGCTACCCTGGAATTTGGCAGCCGATCAGTGTTTTTCCCCATCCAATGCCGAAGCCATACTCCAATTGCCGCGTTTTTTGAATACCACCACAAACTCAGATTTATGAAGCTTCGTATAGTTACTTACAACATACACAAAGGCGTCAGTTCGCTGGGTGCGCGTCCCCGTATACACGCGATTAAGCAGGCGCTATCTGGGTTGTCAGCAGATTTAGTTTTTTTGCAGGAAGTGCAGGGTCGACATGATCTGCTGGCTTTGCGTCATTCAGCGAGTTGGCCGAATCAGAGTCAGCATGAATTTTTAGCTGATGATCATCAGCACAGCGCCTATGGCATGAATGCAGTGTATGACCACGGCCATCATGGTAATGCACTGCTGTCGAGTTTTCCTATTGAGTCGTTCCATAATCATGATGTCTCTGATCATGCCTATGAATCGCGTGGGATTTTGCATTGCATGCTGAAGCTAGGAAAAACGGATGTGCATTGTTATGTCATTCATTTAGGTTTGTTTGCGGGCAGTCGATTGCGCCAGACGCAAGCATTGATAGATGCTGTGATTAATACGGCGCCACCTGATGCGCCGTTGTTGATTGCGGGCGATTTCAACGATTGGACCAATGCGTTGAGTACGCATTTGCGTAAACGATTAAACGTTACTGAAGTGTTTGATCATGGAATAACTACGCGCAGCTTTGGCGCGTATTTGCGCCGCCTATCCGGACGCGGCCCTCGCAAAACACCAGCAAGAACTTTTCCGGCTGCTATGCCTGTACTGCAATTAGATCGTATTTATGTGCGCGGCTTTCGCGTCGAGACGGCTAAAGTTTTGCACGGTGCGAGTTGGGCAAGGCTGTCCGATCATGCGCCTATCGTTGCAGATTTATATTTACTCGATCTGGCAGATGACGGTGTACGCAGCCCCGTTGGGGTAGCAGAAGATACGTATGCGAGCAGCAAGTTACAGTCACAGTAATCGACTAGTACTTCTGCATCGCGGGGGCGAATTTTTCCCTGCGCTGGTGCTGGCATTAGACAGTGCACATGTTGAAATTTATTTAGAGACTTACATTTTTGCTTTAGATGCGACTGGCCATCACATAAAAGCTGCACTGATTCGTGCGGCAGCTCGCGGACTCAATGTGCATGTGCTGGTAGATTGGTTGGGCACAGGCGAAGCAGTCGCAGCAGAGCTACGTCGCGACTTTGAATCAGCAGGTATACGCTTTGCCTGTTTCAATCCGTGGTTTAAGCGGGGTGTTGCGCGCACACACAGAAAGATCGTTGTCGTCGACCGGCGGCTAGCATTTTTAGGTGGCCTAAATATCAATGATGATTTTTTGTCCGATGATCACCATCACACTCCCTTACCTGCAGCACGATGGGATTTCGCTGTTGGTATCACGGGGCCCTTAGTCGATAGCGTGCATACTGAAGTTGCTGCTTTGTGGGCGCGACAGCAACCGTTGGGTATACGACGTCGTTTGCAACATCTTCGAGAGCAGTATGCTTCCCGTTTTAAGCTGTTACAGGAAGTAGCGCAAGCCGCATTAGTCGTAAGAGACAATCTTCGCAACCGCAACACCATACAGCGTGCGTTACTGCAGGCGCTGGGTCATGCGCATCATGAGGCATGGATGGTAACGCCGTAT
This sequence comes from Burkholderiaceae bacterium, assembly GCA_032111105.1. GTDB lineage: Bacteria > Pseudomonadota > Gammaproteobacteria > Burkholderiales > Burkholderiaceae_D > Pernthalerella. Next base: position 15,737 of record JAULVH010000035.1, read on the forward strand.
TTTGCCCCTGGCCGAAAATTACGTAAGGCCTTAATCCATGCGGCAAATCGAGGGGTGAGCGTTACCTTACTCATCGGTGTAGGTCAGTTTCGAATGCAGGATGCTGTTGCACAGTCGTTTTATCCACGGCTCTTGCGTGCGGGTGTGCGTTTGGTTGAGTATCGTAAAACTCAGTTACATGCCAAAGTTGCGGTGATAGACGATCATTGGGCTACCGTAGGTTCGAGTAATTTTGATGGCCTGTCGTTATTCGTTAATCACGAGGCAAATATCATTGTGCGCGACGAAGAGTTTGCCCGTATCTTGCGCGATGCTATCGGCAAGGGTGTTCATGAAGGCGTGCCAGTTCTTGTTGAGGAAGTAGAAAAATATTCCTGGGCCCGTCGTTTATTTAATCAATTTGCCTACCTTTTGTACAAAAGTGTTTTGCAAGTTATTAGCGCAGGCCGATATACAAAATGATGTTGATTGCAGAGGCTATTGGTCGAGGTAAATGCCATGAGTGAAACGGTACGTATCGATAAATGGTTGTGGGCAGCGCGGTTTTTCAAAACACGCTCGCTGGCGGCCGATGCGATAGAACGCGGTCGCGTAACGATCAACGGTGATCGTTGTAAAGCGTCGCGCAATCTGCATCCGGGCGATTTGCTCGATATTGATAATGGCAGCAGCGAGTGGCAAATTCGGGTGGTTGGATTATCTGATAAGCGCGGATCGGCACCTATTGCGCGTCAGCTGTATGAAGAAACTCCCGAGAGTATTTTGCGCCGCGAACAACATACCGAACAGCGCAAACTCTTTACTGAACCGGCCGAAGCGATACGCGGCAGGCCGACCAAGCGGGACCGTCGACAACTCGATCGTTCAAAGTAAGCAATCTTTTCAATAAAGTCCAAACATAAACAAATGGCGAGTTTCGTTAAGTCCTAAATTGCAATCCTCAACTGATTCAGGATAAAAATCGTCATTAATTAGCCCTTAGCCTAGGGCTAATATTTATAATCGGTGCATAATAGGACGCCCGTTCTATTTTTCTACAAACTCCATGCTCCGGGAGCCTTCATGACAGAAACCATACACAGACCCTTGCGCAAAGGAGAGCAGACGAGAGCTGCCATTTTAGGTGCCGCGCTCGAGCTCGCTAGTCGCGAAGGATTGGAAGGTCTGACCATAGGTGTCTTGGCGGAACGCATGGACATGAGTAAATCGGGGGTATTTGCTCACTTTGGTTCGCGTGAAGATTTGCAGATTGATGTGCTTAGGCTCTACAACCATCAATTTGAGCAGGAAGTTTTTTACCCCAGCATACGTGAGCCACGTGGTCTGCCGCGTTTGCAAAGTCTGTTTAGGCGGTGGGTAGATAAAGTCAGCCTGGAGATCGCCTCCGGATGTATTTATATCAGCGGCGCTGCCGAATACGACGACAGGCCAGGCCCTATTCGCGATCATTTAGTCGACATGGTTGATAGCTGGCAGCGTGCTTTGCACCGAGCGGCCCAACAGGCCATGGATGAGCAGCACCTCAAACCCGATACCGACCCCAAGCAATTAGTTTTTGAAATGTATGGGCTGGTGCTGGCGCTGCATCATGATGCGCGCTTTATCCGTAGTCCCGGGAGTGTAGCGCGTGCGCATATAGGTTTTGAGCGGCTAGTTGCCAGCGTACAGAACACAAAGGCGCCAGGCTAGCGCATTGCAGGTACAACGATATGCAAGAACACCCCCTTTTTTTTCAGTAAAGTCGCTACGCTGATTACCCCCTTAAAGTTGCATCACTAAGCATCTAGTCCATATCAGGAGAATTCCATGCCAAGTTATCAGGCGCCATTACGTGACATGCAGTTTGTGCTGCATGAATTACTCAACGTTGAGCAAGAGCTGCGTTCATTGCCCGCCCATGCCGATATGGATGCTGACACCATCAATCAAGTGCTGGAAGAAGGCGGAAAATTTGCCGCCGATATTGTGTTCCCTTTAAATCATTCCGGCGATCGGGAGGGTTGTCACTTTGATGCTGCTACGCATGCCGTCACTGCACCAGCGGGATTTAAATCAGCCTATGAAAAATATGTGGCAGCGGGCTGGCCGTCATTGTCATGTGATCCGCACTACGGTGGGCAAGGACTGCCTATCGTGTTGAACAATGGATTCTATGAAATGCTCAATTCGGCTAATCAAGCGTGGACTATGTATCCCGGCTTGTCGCATGGCGCGTACGAGTGCCTGCATGCGCACGGCAGCGAAGCTCAAAAGCAGTTGTATTTACCCAAGTTGGTATCGGGTGAATGGACAGGCACTATGTGTCTTACCGAGTCTCACTGCGGAACCGATTTGGGATTATTAAAAACGCGTGCATTACCCGAAGCAGATGGCAGCTATCGTCTAACAGGCAGCAAAATTTTTATCTCGGCTGGCGAGCATGATTTATCAGCCAATATCGTGCATTTAGTATTAGCTCGCTTACCTGATGCGCCAGCGGGTACCAAAGGAATTTCTTTATTTGTTGTTCCTAAATTTTTACCTGATGCCGGTGGTAAGCCAGGTGAGCGCAATCCTAATTTTTGCGGCTCCTCTCGCTGTGTGGGCGGACGCCGGCCCAAAGCCGCGCCATTCAGCGCTGCTGGCGATGACGATCGCCATTGCCCCTCTCGCCTTGCTCATCGCAGGCGGCTCCCT
>JAULVH010000035.1:18422-20940 GCA_032111105.1 Burkholderiaceae bacterium
TTTGCGGCGCTATTGAACACAAGATGGGTATTCATGGCAATGCAACCTGCCAAATCAATCTCGAAGGTGCAACGGGGTGGTTGATCGGTGAACCCAATCGCGGATTGAATGCGATGTTTGTGATGATGAATGCAGCGCGCCTCGGTGTGGGTATGCAGTCATTGGGCCTGACTGAGGTTGCGTATCAAAACGCGTTGATCTATGCGCGTGAGCGCACTCAAGGCCGCAGCCTGACGGGCCCAAAAGCAGAATCACAAACAGCCGATCCAATTATTGTTCATCCCGATGTGCGCCGTATGCTTTTAACTGCGCGTGCCTACGCTGAAGGTGGTCGCGCATTTACCTCATACATTGCTTTGATGATAGATCGCGAACTCAATCATCCTGATGAAGAAGTTCGCAAACTGGCTGCTGATGAAGTGGCACTGCTTACACCCGTAGTGAAAGCCTTCCTCACAGATAACGCATGGATAGCAACATCCGAGGCCATGCAAGTGTACGGCGGGCACGGTTACATAGCGGAATGGGGTATGGAGCAATATGTACGTGATGCACGCATCAACATGATTTATGAAGGCACCAACACCATACAGTCGCTTGATCTGTTGGGGCGCAAGGTGCTCATGGATAACGGTGAGAAGCTACGAAAATTCGGTGAAAAAATAAAAAGCTTCGTAGAAGAAAACGGTACGGATGAAGCGATGTCAGAGTTTGTGACTCCGTTAGCAGATATCGGTGAAAAAATCACCAAACTCTCTATGGAAATAGGAATGAAAGCCTTCATGAATCGCGATGAAGTCGGAGCTGCAGCCGTGCCGTATATGCGTGTGATGGGGCATTTAGTATTTGCCTGGTTTTTTGCGCGTATGGCTAAGCTTGCATTGGAAAAGCAAGATAGTGACGATACGTTTTATAAAGCCAAGCTCGCTGTTGCGCGGTTTTATTTTGCGCGTCTTTTACCTGAAACAGCCATGCTGATACGACAGGCGCGCTCAGGTTCAGACAATCTGATGTCGCTAGAGGCTGACTTGTTTTAAGTGGGATTCTTCAAAAAGGAAGCGTGGATGTCCAAGGTTATGATTAAAAAAGTCGCTATTCTCGGCGCGGGCGTGATGGGCGCACAAATTGCCGCGCACTGCATTAATGCGCGCGTGCCGGTGATTCTGTTTGACTTGCCTGGCAAAGCTGATCAGTCACGTAATACCTTAGCTGAGCGAGCGCTTGAGCATCTGAAAAAACTCAGCCCTGCACCGTTGGCGCAAAGCCATCAGGCCGATCTCATCGAGGTGGCTAATTTTGAAGACGATCTACACAAGCTGCTTGATGCTGATCTCATCATTGAGGCAATTGCTGAGCGTATGGATTGGAAGCATGCGCTTTATGAAAAAATAACAGCGCATATTGCACCTCAGGCGATTTTTGCGACGAATACATCGGGCTTATCGATTACTGAGCTCTCGACAGGGATTAATGACGATCTGCGTTCGCGCTTTTGTGGCGTGCATTTTTTCAATCCCCCTCGCTATATGCATTTGGTAGAACTCATTCCTACCGCTGCTACGCAAGCATCGATACTGGATCAGCTAGAGAGCTTTCTTGTAACTACACTGGGTAAAGGTGTGGTGCGCGCTATCGATACGCCCAACTTCATCGCAAACCGCGTGGGAGTGTTTGGTATGTTGGCGATCATGCATGAGGCTGAAAAATTTGGCCTCTCGTATGAGTTGGTTGATGATTTAACCGGCGCAAAACTTGGGCGCGCCAAGTCGGGTACTTTTCGCACCGCTGATGTGGTGGGCTTAGATACCTTAGGCCATGTAATTCGAACCATGCAAGATAAATTGCCTGATGATCCTTTCCATGCAGCGTATGCAACGCCTGCCGTACTTGAAAAGCTGATTTTTGGTGGAAACCTGGGTCAGAAAAGTGGCGCAGGGTTTTACAAAAAAGTAGGCAAAGATATTTTGCGCTACGACGCAGTTAAACAGGACTATGTTGCTTCGAGCAGTAAGGCCGATGAATTAATCGGCCGAATTTTAAAAGAAAAAGATCCTGCTAAACGTCTGAAGTCCTTACGCGAATCGACTAATCCACAAGCTCAATTTTTGTGGGCGATATTTCGCGATTCATTTCATTACATCGCTGTACATCTTGAATCGATAGCCGAGACTGCGCGTGACATCGACTTTGCACTGCGTTGGGGTTTTGGCTGGAAGCAGGGCCCATTTGAATTGTGGCAGCTAGCAGGCTGGCAGCAAGTAGCGCAGTGGGTAAAGCAAGATATTGATGAAGGCCATGCGTTATCAAAAGCGCCTTTGCCTGCCTGGGTGTTTGATGGTCGCACTGCAGTGCATACAGAGCAGGGTTCATGGTCGCCTAAAAAGAAATCGTATATTGCCAGGTCTTCACTGCCCGTCTATCAACGACAAATTTTCCACGCTTCCTTGGTGGGTGATTCTGCGCCTACGGGCGTAACGGCAGGTACCACAGTGCATGAAGATGCGTCAGTCCGGCTGTG
>JAULVH010000036.1:0-2148 GCA_032111105.1 Burkholderiaceae bacterium
TCTGCAACAAGAGTTGGGTACATCCTTTTATTTTTGGAAAAGTGAAAAATCACTCGATGTTCTTAATGCAAGGGCGATGGAGGCACTCAAGCAGGTAGGCTTGGAGGCGTATGCCGATGAAATGGCAGTCAATCTGCCGTATGGGCGCAAGCGGGCCCTTGAAATTGCGGCAACGGTAGCTATGAATCCAGAATTAATGCTATTGGATGAGCCAACGCAGGGTATGGGCCATGAGGATGTCAGCTTAGTTACGGATTTGATTAAGCGGGTGTCGGCCGGCAGAACGGTCTTAATGGTCGAACACAATATGAAAGTCGTCGCTAATATTGCAACTACGATTTCGGTTTTACAGCGGGGCGAGATTATTGCTGAAGGTTCGTACGAGGTGGTATCTCAAAATCCACTCGTGATGGAGGCTTATATGGGTACTGCAGATACTGAATTACAGGGCCATTGATTCAAGATGACTACCCCTGCACTCGAAATTCAGAATCTCAATGCATGGTACGGCGAGTCGCATGTACTTCACGGCATCAATGTGACCGTTGAAAAAGGGGAGGTAGTGTGTTTTTTAGGTCGAAATGGTGCTGGACGAACCACCACTTTACGATCCATCTTGGGCTTGGTGAGCAGCCGAACCGGCTCAATTAAGGTCAATGGCCAAGAGGTAATCGGCATGCCAACATACCAGGTCGCCAAATTAGGCATTGGATACTGCCCTGAAGAGCGCGGTATTTTTACAAGCCTGACCTGCGAGCAGAATTTTTTATTGCCACCTAAAGTCGGGGATGGCATGGCCATGTCGGTGGATGAGATTTACCATATGTTCCCTAATTTATATGAGCGCCGCGCCAGTCCAGGCGGCAAACTCTCGGGTGGCGAGCAGCAAATGTTGGCCATTGCGCGCATTTTACGTACGGGCGCAAACCTGCTGTTATTAGATGAAATCACCGAGGGGCTGGCGCCCGTGATTGTGCAAAAGCTAGCCGAAGTGGTGCGGGCCCTGAAAGAGCGTGGCTTCACCATTGTCCTCGTAGAGCAGAATTTTCGATTTGCTTCCAAGCTCGCTGACAAGAACTACGTCATTGAGCATGGTCAAGTTGTAAAAATTGTCGAGAGAAATCAACTGGACGCGAGTCAGGAAGAGCTTAAGACATTATTGGGTGTTTAGTAAAAAAATAAGTTCAAAAGGAGAAGTTCAAATGAAAAAAACTGCAATTGCAACATTAGCCGCATCCTATTTTTTGGCAGCAGCAATGCCTGTCCATGCCCAAACTGTCTCGGACAATGAGGTGCGCATTGGCGTCTTAACTGACTTATCTGGTATTTATTCAGCGATTGAAGGCCCTGGCGCGGTATTGGCTGCACAAATGGCAGCGAGGGATTTCGGCGGACAGGTACTGGGCAAGAAGATTGTGATTACGTCAGCTGATACCCAGTCAAAAGCCGATTTAGCAAGCTCGAAAGCCCGTGAAATGTTTGAGCGGGATAAGGTCGATATGATCGTGGGTAACGTTTCTACTGCATCCGCCTTAGCAGCAATGGAAGTAGCAGAGCAATTCAAGAAGGTATCGATTGTTACGGGCGCAGCTTCTCTGCAAATCACCAACGAAAAATGTACCCCATACAACGTGCATTACGTATATGACACCTATGCTTTATCACGCGGTACCGGTAAGGCAGTGGTTGACTCAGGTAAAAAAACCTGGTTCTTTGTTACTGCTGACTACGCCTTTGGCCATACCTTAGAGCGTGATACCACTGAGGTTGTTGTGGCGAATGGCGGTAAGGTTCTGGGTAGCGTAAAGCACCCCATTAATACCCAAGACTTTTCGTCTTTTATGGCACAAGCACAAGCTTCTAAGGCAGAAGTCATTGGCTTGGCTAATGCTGGTGGCGATACGATTGGATCGGTTAAGCAGGCAGCGGAGCTTGGCATCATGAATTCGAAACAAACCGTCGTTCCACTCCTGATGTTTACGAGTGATATTCAAGCCTTAGGCCTTAAGCAAACCTCGGGCATGACGTTTACCGAAGGATGGTATTGGGATCACAGCGATGCCAACCGGAAATTTGCTGAGCGCTTCATGAAAGAGTTCAAAGGCAAGGCTCCAACATCTCCTCAGGCGGGTGTTTATTCTGCAACTT
>JAULVH010000037.1:0-6162 GCA_032111105.1 Burkholderiaceae bacterium
GCACGCTCTGAAAAAATCGGGTCGGTCAGCATATTCAAACCAGCAAATTGAACCAGCGCTGTCGCGTGTCCAATCCAAGTAATGGCAGGTTGCATCATGTCCCCAGCCTTGCCGTTTGTATGAATGAACCCTAAATCGACATCCACTTTTGGTGTTGACGATTGGACTGGTTTGGGATGACCATCAACCAAGGCATTCCAGCGCCACTTGAGAAAATCGAACAGTCCCGGTGGTTCAAACTTTAGATAATTATTTTGAAACTTAAATGGCAGGGTCGAACCTGAAATAGGCTGACTCAAAACAAAATGCGTAACGAATGTGAGGAAGATCGCTAGCAGGATTAACTTAAGCTTGGACATCTGGAATTTGCCATGATCAAGATGATTATTGAACAGAGTTTTTCTTATCGACGGGCTTCAGAAGCCGCTTTGAAACCGATGCGACGATCGACCTTGGCAAGAAGCGATTGCCCAGAACTGCTAGGCGGTTAGAAAGGCCAACCACGCGAGTCATGCCGCCATAGTCCAGAAGATCCACGCCTGCCTGTGCGACGGTACGGACATCCGTACGTCCCGCTTCTTGGAACATGTGTCCCTCAGTAATCTGCTTAGGGTCCATGGCGTCGAAAAAAGCGGTATCCGTTGGCCCTGGCGCTAAGCAGCTCACTTGTACACCATAATCTTCCAGTTCCTTGGCAAGTGCTTCAGACAAGCAAAGGACAAAAGACTTTGAAGCACCATAAGCGGCAAAGTAAGGTGTTGCCTGATACGCTGCCGTTGAGGCGACGTTAAGAATTATCCCGCTACGACGACGCTTCATTTGCGCGCCGAAGATTTGGCAAAGCTCTGCGACAGCGATTACATTCAGTTGGAGCATTTGCCTCAGCTTTTTCGGATCAATGGCAACGTGCTCATCGAGAATGCCGAACCCGGCGTTGTTAATCAGTATATCTGTCTGAAGTTGCTGCGCTTCGCAAAAGCTGAGAAGGTGCTCCGCTGCCTCTGGCTCGCTGAGATCAACAGCAAAGGTAGAGACCTCGGCCGAGGTGGTTCGGCGTAGCTCAGTAGCGACGTCTTCAAGTCGCTCACTACTGCGGCTAGCCAAGACAAGTCGATAGTTTCTCGCCGCAAGTATTTTCGCCATTTCGAGGCCGATGCCACTACTTGCACCAGTAACCAAGATAGTTTTTGTTTGCTCCATGATGGCCTCTTCAATTTGACGGATCACGTTTTTTAGATGGCATGCTTCCTAGTTTCTGATTAGATTTTGTCAGTATCTGAGCTTGACCTGAAGCGTCTTACTTTCGCTCGGCGCGATAGTGAATACGGACTCGTCCCATTTCGGCGCTGAGAGCGCGTACGTTTTGTTATTCGACACACCATACCCTTCGCTTGGAACGCCTACAAAATTCTTGTCAAGCTTGCCGTTGCTGTTCTCGTCATGCACGACCGCCACTGCATAGGTGCCAGGTTCAATATTCGAAAAAGCACAGCTCGTATTCGGCCCTGCAATCGGTACGCGTACTGTCAAAATGCCTTCACCGTCCGGGAAGTCAGATGCTTTTGTAAACAAACGACAGTTAAGGGTCCCTCGGGTATTTTTAAAGCTGGAGGCCTCGAGTAAAACGGTCGATGTAGATTGTGAAAGTGAAGGCAAGACAGGGGTAGCGATCGCAAATGTCACGGCACCAAGAATCCTGAGAAAAGTACGGTAATCATAGTTTTGTTGGTTCATGGCTTGACTCCTAGTTCTTTTGATTTGATTAGTGGATATTCAATTCCGCCAAGAAAACTTGGCACTGTCAAGATTATGGTGCTTAATTTGACGCTGTCAACATTAATCTTGACGCTGTCATCATTTCAGGAGAGCATCGCATCATGAAGACTAAATCTACCCCTGCCGACGAGCGCTCTTATCATCATGGCAATCTCTTCTCAGCACTTCTGGATGCTGCAGAAGAGGAGTTAATTGAGCGCGGTATGGAGGGATTTTCGTTGCGCGGTGTTGCGAAGCGAGCAGGCGTGAGCCATGCGGCACCAGCGCATCATTTCGGCGATGCGAATGGCCTGCTGACTGCACTGGCCGCTAGAGGTTTCGAGCAATTCATCCAGCGGCAGCGAGATTTTCGGCTGCGCGCGCCAACTGATGCGAGAGCTCAGCTAGCGGCTTCCGGAGTTGGCTATGTCGTATTTGCGCTGGAAAAACCGGCCATATTCCGATTGATGTTCTCCTCTGATCGTCCCGACTTCGACGATCCTGGCCTTCAAAGTGTTGCCGAGTCTGCGTTTGAGGAGTTGGTTGAACATGTTAGGGGCGTGACTAAAGATAGGGGTTCGCCTAAAAAGGACAGCAGCATGATGATTGATGTTGCTGCTGTGTGGGCCGTCGCACACGGGCTGGCTGATTTATTAGTAGCAGGGCGACTTCATACGCTTGGGTCGCTTGCACCGAGAACACGAGATCATCGAATTGTAGAAATTATTGCTCGAGCCATTCCTTCAGGACCTAAAGAGAGGTAGCCCATGATTCTTCACGATCTTTCAGCAGGCATGCATCCGCGTCGCGTGCGTATCTTCCTAGCGGAAAAGGGTCTATCAATCGAACGTCGCGAGGTAGATGCCGGAGGCGGTGCGAATGCGACGCAAGATTTCATCCGGCTTAATCCACTAGGCAAGTTGCCGGTACTCGAACTCGACGATGGCAGTGCAATCGCTGAGTCTCTTGCAATCTGCCGCTATGTTGAGGCGATGAATCCTGACCCGCCGCTCATGGGCCGCACACCACGTGAAGCCGCCGATGTCGAGATGTGGACTCTTCGAATGGACCATGAGCTGTCACAAATGATTGCGCTAGCCTTCGTGCATAGCAGTGACTTCTATCGCGGACGCGTTGAGCAGATACCCGAAGTCGCCAACTGGGCGCGTGGTCGCGCGATCGAGACGATGACTTGGCTTGATCGCGAACTTGCTGGGCGCCGCCACATCGCAATAGAGGACTACTCCATGGCTGACATCGTCGCGCAGTGTGCCTGCGTTCTGGGTAAAGCGGTCGGCTTGCGTATTCCTCCGGATATGAACAACCTATCCCGTTGGTTTGCCGAGGTGACGACACGTCCGACGGCCAGAGCCTAGCCCAAGCATTGAGAGGATGAGAATGTCCAAGCCAAGTGTCTGCTGCGTAATCGGCGCTGGTGACGCCACAGGATCTGCAATAGCTAGACGCTTTGCCCAGGAGGGTTATACGGTCTGTGTGGCTAGACGAAACGAGGAGGCCTTGCGGCCTCTCGTTCAAAAGATTCGTGAGCAGGGTGGTCATGCCTTTGCTTTTGGAATGGATGCGAGGCGAGAGGAACAGGTAGTTAGTTTCTTCAATCAGATCGAAGCGGAGGTTGGTCAGATCGAGACTGTTGTTTTTAACGTCGGCGGCAATGTCCGTTTTCCCATTTTAGAAACCACGGCTCAGAAGTACTTCAAGGTATGGGAGATGTGTGCCATGGCTGGCTTTCTGGTCGGACGCGAAGCCGCCAGAGTCATGTTGCAACGGGAGCGCGGCACTATTTTGTTCACAGGGGCTACAGCTAGTACCCGAGGCGGAGTTGGATTTTCTGCCTTCGCGGGAGGTAAGGCGGCGCTAAGGGCACTGGCCCAATCGATGGCGCGCGAGCTTGGCCCAAAAGGGATTCACGTAGCTCATATCGTAATCGATGGCTTGATTGATACTGAGTTCGCGCGCCAGAACTTCAAGGACTATGTCAATGATGTTGGGCACAATGGAATTTTGAATCCCGATCATTTAGCGCAGGCTTACTGGTATTTACATGCACAACCCAAAGATTCTTGGACATTTGAGCTGGATTTACGTCCATCAGTTGAGAAGTGGTAACTCAATTGACCATACTTTTTTCGATAAGATTTTGTGTGATCGTAGAGTAGTGCTCGATTCGGTCAATGAGTGTTCGAATTAAGCGAAGCATTTGTCAGCACTGGTGCGTATTCCCACTGCCGGCTAGTTCAAGTTGTTTAACGCCTCTTGCATTTGATGTTATTCGGTTTGGTGGCGCTGCTTACCTCATCTACCTCGCCTTCAAGTGCTTCCGTTCAGTTCCAGTGCATGCAACTGCGCAGGTAACATCTCGGTCGCCGATGCGGAATTTTCAGAGAGGATTTTTGACGAATCTGCTTAACCCCAAGGCCATCTTATTCTCGGGCGTTTTTCTTTTAGGAGGACACAGCGACGTCCCTGTGAACATCGCATGAAACGACTACGAAGCACATATGACTTTGCCTCAAGTGAGGTAATAAAAAATACGCACGCGTGAGTGAGCAACGTTATCTGGCCACTATCAACAAAAGCCTTAAAATAGATAGACTTATTTGAAGTGGTATTCATGTCCGATTCCATCCGTCTTGCAAAACGCGTTGCCGAACTCTTCAATTGTTCTCGGGGAGAGGCGACTCTGTATATCGAAGCCGCTGCAGTGACAGTTGACGGCGTCGTTGTCGAAGAACCCGGCCATCGGGTGACAGGGCAGGAACAGATCGCCTTGCTGCCAAACGCTGACTTGACGCCGATTGAAGCCGTCACCATCCAGCTGCATAAGCCGGCAGGTATGCCCGTAGCGAATGTGGTCGATCTGATTGTGGCCGAAAATCATTCGGCGGAAGACCGTTCGGGTTTGCGTTTTCTGAAACGGCATCTGAAAGAATTGCTCATGCTTGACCCGCTAGATAATTCTGCCAGTGGCTTGGTGATCTTTACGCAAGATTGGCGTATCAAGCGCAAGCTGGTTGATGATTTGTATCGCTTAGAGCAGGAATTTATAGTTGAGGTTAGTGGTCAGATTGTTGAAGGTGGCTTGGAACTTCTGAACCAGAGCATTGTCTCCAATGGCAAGCCCTCCGAGCCGGCCAAGGTCAGCTGGCAAAATGAAACGCGTCTGCGCTTCGCACGCAAAGAACTATCTTCAAGGCTCATCACGCTGCTTTGCAGCAGGGTGGGGCTGTCTATCGTGTCCATCAAGCGTATACGGATAGGCCGCATACCCATGGCAGGATTGGTCGCTGGTCAATGGCGTTATCTAATGGCACATGAAAGGTTCTGAGCTCAGTCCCCCCAAAACACTGAAGACTCTTTGTTTGAACAAGTCTGCTCATGTTTTTATGTCTTCATTAGGATTGAGAATTGATTTAGTACGTTATATCAGTGGAATCTTATTCTGATCAGCTAATTTGGTATGTGTCGAGCATAAGTGAGACGCAAATTTCTTAGCATTTCTCACTCTGCATTTCTTGTTTTCGCATGGGCATCGTGTCTATCAAAGAAAACATATCTTTAAGTTCAACACGGTTTGTACTTAACTTTATTTCACCGTCTTTTGCCAAAAAAAAGCGAACGCTGATATTTCAAGCACGTAGTCGTTTAGTGCGATAAGTACCCCATCCACTTTTGATTACCGAACTCAGAAACGCCCACAGACCGCTTTCTTTTGGTTTGGGGTTATGTCCTTGTGCGATTCGCTTTAACTGGCGTGTGTACCAAAGCACTTCCATTAAGCCCATGCGATCGACTGCTTTTATACCGGTGGAAATTGGCTGCACATGTTGATTGCTATCGCGGCCATTGAGTAATGCTGCTGGCGCATCCGGATCCATCGCCATCAGACGAGCAATGCCGACAATATCTAATGCGTCTAATTGCAGAGCTGCATTCATACCGGCCAGGCTGCGGAATCCGCCGGTGACCATTAAAGGAATTTTCACGCGTGATCGCAGCTTTTCTGCAAACTCCAGAAAATAAGCTTCTCGTTAACAGCACCACTCATGGCAGGTGCTTCATAGGTGCCCCCGGATATTTCCAGCAGATCGATGCCAGCGTCCGCAAGTGCTTGTATGGTCGCCATGGATTCTTCTTCTGTGAAGCCGCCTTTCTGAAAATCAGCTGAGTTCAGCTTGATGCCAACGGGGAAGTCGGGCCCGACCTGGCGGCGTATCTCGGCATACACCGCTAAAACAAACTTACGACGCTTTTCTGGGCTGCCACCCCAAGCGTCTGTGCGCTGGTTGTGATGAGGGGATAAAAACTGACTGATCAGGTAGCCGTGCGCACCGTGAATTTGCACACCGCTAAAACCTGCTTTTTTAACGATTGCGGCACTCGCTCCAA
>JAULVH010000038.1:0-5284 GCA_032111105.1 Burkholderiaceae bacterium
AAAAAAATTGTATCAATACCGGCAATCGAAATAAAAAAAATTAACGCATAACCGAAGCACACGATGAGGAGACATCATGAGCACACAAGAACAATTTGACGTAGTCATTGTCGGTGGCGGACCAGCAGGCGCAACAGCCGCTGATGATCTCGCACGACGCGGTCGCCGTGTGCTACTCCTTGATCGAGCTGGTCGCATCAAACCCTGCGGTGGAGCCATACCACCACGCGCCATCAAAGATTTTGAGATTCCTGATGAGCTCTTGGTTGCCAAAGCTCGTTCTGCACGCATGATTGCGCCTTCCAATACTAAAGTTGATATACCAATTGAAGGTGGCTTCGTTGGCATGGTCGATCGCGAACAATTTGATGAATGGTTACGTGAGCGCGCTGCCTCACATGGCGCTATACGACGCAATGGAAAATTCGAACGCGTAGGTAAAGATATTGATGGCGTTAGCACCATCAGCTATGTCAATGGTGATAGCGGTGAACGACAAACCGTACGTGCGCTCAGTATCATTGGTGCTGACGGTGCTCGCTCAGCAGTAGCTCAGCAAACTATTCCAGATGCCGAAAAAACCAAATACGTTTTTGCGTATCACGAGATAGTTAAAGCACCGGATATCAAACCGGCCGATTACGATGCCACACGCTGCGATGTGTTTTATCAAGGCCATTTATCACCCGATTTTTATGGTTGGGTTTTCCCGCACGGAGACACACTCTCCATCGGTACCGGCAGTGCAGACAAAGGATTTTCATTACGTAACGCCACATCATCATTACGTAATGCCGTGGGCTTGCAAGATGCAATAACCATACGCCGCGAAGGCGCACCACTCCCCATGAAACCCTTGCGTTGCTGGGATAACGGCCGTGATGTCGTACTCGCCGGCGATGCTGCTGGTGTAGTCGCACCTGCATCAGGCGAAGGCATTTATTACGCCATGCTGGGCGGTCGCTTAGCTGGCGATGCGGTCGAAGAATTACTCGCAACCGGCAATGTGCGCAGTCTGGCAAAAGCACGTAAACGCTTTATGAAAGATCACCGCAAGGTGTTCTGGGTCTTGGGTATCATGCAGTACTTTTGGTATTCAAGCGACAAACGACGCGAGCGTTTTGTTGATATGTGCAAAGACAAAGATGTTCAGAAATTGACTTTCGATGCCTACATGAACAAAGAACTCGTACGCGCAAAACCCATGGCGCATGTGAAAATCTTTTTCAAAGACATGGCTCATTTACTCGGCCTCGTGAAAGTGTGAACCTACTGTGATTCAACTGGCCCCTGCCAGCAAAAAACCTCTCCTGATCACTATCCTGCTGGTGCTCGCCGTTGGCGGCATCGGCGGCGCAGCCACCGAAATCGGGCCTTGGTATTTGCAACTCGTTAAACCCTCTTGGCAACCACCCGACTGGGCCTTTGGCCCCGTGTGGACGCTGATCTACATCACCACCAGCATGGCCGGCCTGCGCGCATGGCGCAGCGCTAATCCGCAAGAAAAAAATTATTTTTTAGCTGCTGTGTTGATGAATTGCGTGCTGAATATTCTTTGGAGTGTGCTGTTTTTTAAACTGCACAGACCTGATCTGGCACTGATGGAAGTGGGTGCTTTGTGGATGTCCGTTCTGCTACTGACTGCACTGCCGTGGGCGTACTCGCGCGTATCTACCTGGCTGATGCTTCCGCATCTGGTGTGGGTAAGTGTTGCAGCATGGTTGAATCTGACTATCGTGCGATTGAATGGGCCGTTTTAAAGATGAGACTCAAGTAACCTAGGTCAAGCTTAATAAAAAATCTTCACTTAATTTACGCGAATGCTCAAATGATGGGTGATAGTCAAGAACATCAATCGCCTCAAACTGTTCTTTAAGAATTATCTCTCTTTTATACAACTGTTCAATAAAAATTTTTTTATATCTTTTAAGATACTGAGCTGCTGTCAGCAAGCTATTGGGATCTTTTTCAATGACCAACGAAAGATCAAACAAATCTCGAGCAGTCGCCGCATAACCTCTGTGCCACAATTTTTTGGCTACGATTTCTGCTGCTGTTTCTACTCTCAAATTTCTTCCATTAAGATGCCACCACTCGAATGGGTTGGACGTTAAATTTCTCGATGCAACAAAATCTATCTCTCCCTCTGGCCTGACCAATTTCACATAACCAGCTGTCTCAACATAGTCTTTTGAAACTTCGGCTGCTAAATCACTAAGGCGAGGATTTACATAGCCAAGGTATTGCGGATCAGGAAAAAATATATCGATATCTTTGCTTCTTCGGTGTCGATACCTAAACATTAAAACCGTTCCGCCCCCCAAGGTCCAAAAAGGCTCTGAAACACCCGAGTGTTCTTGAAGACTGTCGATTAACTTGAAACTCAAGTCCATCAGCATCGTCCACGTACCTTCAGGGATGCCTGTCGGATGATGCACTTTAGTTTTCTCCATAATTACACCCAGGCTTGTCGCGGCGAATTAAATTCTTTTGCCCAGGCGCTCACATGTTTCCAAACCTGTTTTGGCGGTACGGCTGTTATTTGAGAAACCTGCTCAACCGAAGACACCACGACCTTGAGTGAAGCCTCATCAAGCCAGCTTGCGACATGCGCATTACGTCCCGAGGGAATTTTCCCGGTTGATAAAGCCGCCAGCAATTCTTCCGGTGTCAGTATCTCTTTGTAGCTAACACTTGCCGATCTACTTGCCATAAATAAGGCGTTTGGTTGGGCACGCTCATCAAATCCAGCATGTAAAGTCAACCCAACCAGATCCATTAAGTCGTTTACCTTCGCAATACCGAGATCTGTCAGCCTACCCATTTCCAATAAATTGATTGTTGTGCGCGACAGTCCCGCCAATTTCGCCAATCGGTGCTGACTTAGACCCAAGCACTCCCTTCTTTTGCGGACTAATCCGCCAAGTTCTTGCATGTTCATGAGCATCTCCAGCTAAATTATTGTTTAGTATATTGAACAATTATTGCCGACTCAATAAGAAATTGAGCCAATATTTTAAAAATCACATTCCCGCAGCGATATGGGGCTCAGTTGCTGAATCCGAGCTTTCTACCGCACATCACATCCACCTAGGGCAATGCGTAGTTGGTTTTGAAATTGGGGTCACCCTCCGGACTTCTGTGATCGTATTAACGTGTTTTTACTGGGCTGATGGTGCCGCGTTTAGCTTGGGTCAGTACCGCGGTTTGTTTGAATCTGACTATCGTGCGATTGAATGGGCCGTTTTGAGTAACGACTCTATTTTTTTATGTCCCAAATTTAAGCAGGTGAAATACGCTTGCTTGCGCAATTCGAACTTGCTACGTCATTTAGCGGCAGAGGTAAATTGGCGGTGATTTCCGAGTGTGGACCGAAAGTTTTATCGGCTGCGTCTCAAATTTAAAACCGACTTCTGGAAACATGTCTGAAAGCGCCGGATTCTTAGGAGGTTGGCGATAGATTTGTCCTGAAAATACTCAATTATCGGAATAATTGTCTCAACACACCATTTTTCATAAACCATACGGCTTTAAAGTGGAATGATTTATTGCTCAAGAATCTTTGCAATGCTAAGCGATGTTGTCTAGCCGAAGCATCAAAGTCATTGGCTGAATGGGAGATGACTGAAAACCATAATGTTCATAAAAGTTTTTGGCGCGGTCATGCAAGGCATGAACTAGCAGCGCTCTAACACCCGCTTGCTGCGAAACTTGAACAGCTCGAAATAAAGCATCTTTTAGCAAAGCGCCGCCCAGCTTCAAACCTTGTGCGCGCTGGTCAACAGCAAGCCGAGCAAGAATCAACACCGGCACAGGATCTGGCATATTTCTGCGCACCGCATTTGTGGAATCAGGATGAGACACAGCACCTGCAGCCAAAGCATAGTAAGCAAAAACGGTTAGCTCAGAATCACACGCTACAAACGTTCTACTTGCACCAGTCGATTGATTCGTTAGTGCTCTTTTTTTTAACCACTCATCCAAACTCGGCTCACCAGATTCAAATGCGGTAACCAAGTGATCCGATCGTAGTGGTTCTGGAGATCTGATATTTAAAGCCACGTAATCACTTTTTCCAGGTGTATTCGACTGAAAGCAATCGCTGCAAACCCTTATTGGACTCAATCGGCGCATCCAACTGAGTCATAAATTGATCAAATTTTTTCTCATCTAATCCAAAAAAAACCTGATCCAAAACTACAACCTGAGCACGCTCACACGCCGCCTCCAGCATGAAGTCCGATCGATTTTTTCCCAACAAACTAGCCGCATGGTCGATCAGATCACGCTGCTCTGGCAATGCCCTGAGGTTTATGGCCGCATCACGCATTTTTTATCCCCTCGTATATCTAACTGATATACGATTTTCGATCGACGTATAGCCATTGTCAACACAAATATCTTCTTCAGGCCACAATTCAAAACTCCGCAAAATAGAATAATTTTAATTGTTGATACTTATTTATCTTTACCTGCAAATTGCAATACTGCGCCAACGACCAACGATCTCGACATAAGCAGCAAGAAATCCCCGTTGACATCAAATGAACGGGTATATACCATGAGACATACCATCCATCTCGAGGAGGCGCCATGTACCAAACTGCCAAGATATTCACTACCGGCCGTAGCCAGGCGGTTCGCCTGCCGCTGGAGTTTCGATTTGATGTGACAGAAGTCTTCATCCGCCATGATCCCGTCACGGGAGATGTGGTGCTATCTCGCAAGCCAACCGATTGGCAAGGTTTAATCGACGTTGTGAAACTCAATGCCGAGGAAGATTTGCTGATTGAGCGCCGCCAAACCAACACACGTCGCGACCCCTTTGAGAACGACCAAAAATGAGCCCGCACTACCTGCTCGACACCAACATCATCAGTCACATCATGCAGGGCCGCGACAATGATTTACTGAAACGGTTAACCAATGTCGCCGTTGGTCAGGTCGCAATGTCCAGCGTGACCTTGGCCGAGCTGGAATACGGATTACACCGTAGAGGCCAACCCACTCACCTAAGAAATGCGCTCACCCAAGTTCTATTGCGAATTGATGTACTGCCTTGGGATGAACAAGCCGCCGTGCGCTATGGTGAGCTGTGCAATAACCTGGAATCTAAAGGGATCAATTTGAGTGATTTCGACATGATGATTGCTGCCCATGCGGCGTCGGTTAAATCAACACTAGTCAGTCGTGACAAAGCTTTTTCTCAAATTCCCCCTGATTACTTAACTCTAGAGATTTGGTGAACTTTAAACTGCTTTTGTTTCGTTATTGAAACCACAAA
>JAULVH010000039.1:0-12910 GCA_032111105.1 Burkholderiaceae bacterium
TATTCACTCAGACCTTAATTCATTTCTAGCTGATTTCTGTCACCATAAAAAAATTAATTCGTTGTTGATAAATTGATTTTTACATGGATAAATTTTTAAAAATCTGGAGCATAGAATGCTAAGTGTTCTACTTCGAACGATTGCGATTAGCCTGCTGCTATCGACACATACTGCTTTTTCGGCCAATGATATTGCTGCATCGCCGATCAATTATCTGATTTCGACGCAGGTTAAACCTAATATATTTTTCATATTAGATGATTCAGGTAGCATGCAGTGGAGTTACCTCGGTGATGAAGTTGTCATTAATGGCTATGAAAAAACGGTCGGTTATCGCAATTCGCTTTGTAATAAAATTTATTACAACCCATCGATCGTTTATGAGCCCCCCGAACAAGCCGATGGAACGCCGTACCCGACACAAAGCTTCACGGCCGCGTTGTACGATGGATTTAAATCTGATTCTGTCGCGGTTGATCTCTCAACCAGTTTTACCGCTTGGCGCACAGCCAATACTCTGTTGCCCGTACCATCTACCCCGTCGTCGATAAGTTATCGCAGCGACTGTTCGACGAACAGCGGTGCGGCGTGCACATCGAGTGATAAGGATTATTCCAACCGTCCAGAGCCAGCCTACTATTTTGTCTATCAAGGTTCACAAGCAAATCGATTAGGTGACGGGTCCTCAGAAGATCATTGTCTTAATGTATCGCCATCACCGAATTGGAGCCAAGTTGTTGTAGGTAGTGCTTCAGGTCCAGATTCATCGGATGAGCGAACGAATTTTGCGAATTGGTACAGCTACTATCGAACTCGCATACTCACGATGAAAACCGCCGTAGGCAGAGCGTTTCATAACATAGACGATCAATTTCGCGTGGGATTTTCTACCATAGGCTATAGCGGAGTGAGTTCTGATGAGGCTGGGTTTTTGAAAATATCTGATTTTGATTCGAAGCAGAGAGAGCTATTTTATAAAAAATTTTATGCCATAGATCCAGTCGCGAGTACACCGTTACGCGCTGCGTTATCTAAAGCCGGGCGCATGTATGCGGGTAAGTTACTTACTGGGGCGGACGATCCTGTGCGATTTTCTTGCCAGCAGAATTTCACGATTCTTTCTACCGATGGTTATTGGAATACAAGCTGGGAATCAGGGAGTTATGGCCCAAAGATGATCGATGGTCGTACCGATGTCGGCAACCAAGATCATGATTTACCTCGCCCGATGTATGACGGCGATTCTTATGCATCGCCCATTCGAGCAGCGAAACTAACTATTCGTCGTGGTAATGCTACTGATGATCCCTATATGGTTGTTTCTGCAATCAAAGTCAATGGGAAAGATTTGATGAGCAGATCAGCGGAAGTAAAAATTAATTCAGATTCAGATATAGATTTCTTGTCTTCTCTTCTTGCGGGTGGGGTTGCAACAAATATCAATCAACAAGGATTTAGGGCAGTAGCGCAGGGTAGAGATATTTATATCATTGCACCACAGTCTACATCGCAAAATTTTGGTACGCCTGAGATTACTCAGTACGGAAAAATCGACGTCATCGTAGAGCCGTTTACAACTATTTCGCGCAGCGGCGGAAGCAGTAATAGCTTGGCAGATGTCGCGTCTTATTATTTTCGAACCGATTTACGGCAGCCTGCTTTTTCTAACTGTCCTACTGAGCGTGAGGTGTGCACTAATAATGTACCGGTTGCACCAGGCAGTCGTGATGGAAATTTTCAGCATATGGTGACTCATACGCTAGGCTTAGGTGCTTCAGGTAGTTTGCACTATCGGGAAGATTATGCTGAAGCGATCTCTGGTGATTTTGCTGAAATTATAAATGGGCGTCGCGATTGGCCCGATCCTATGTTTTATAACGGCTCGGAACGAGTCGATGATCTTTGGCATGCGGCTGTAAATGGAGGAGGGCGCTACTTCAACGCCTCCAATCCGGAATCACTTTCTAAGGCACTCTCTGGTACGTTGTCTGCTATTCGCGCATCGATAGGAGCAGCGGCTGCTGCATCAACTAGTAGTCAGCAGCCAGTGGAAGGTGATAATTTATTATTTGCATCGAGCTTTCGCAGTGTGTACTGGGATGGCGATGTTCAAGCCAGACGTATTAACCTAACTGATGGCAGTCTTTCTACACAGGCTGAATGGTCAGCATCAACTCAACTGGATAAGCTTGTTAAAAATTCCTCTGACAAGAGAAAAATTTGGGTGCAATCCTTTACAGATGCAAAATTACTCAAAAATTTTCTCTGGTCAGAACTCGATAGCACAGAACAAAGATTATTTCAAAACAGATGTACTGCTGCATCCAGACTTTCGCAATGTATAAACCTGACAGCAGCGCAGAGGAGAGGGCTGACTGGCGAACGCTTAGTTAATTACCTGAGAGGGCAATTTGCTTTTGAGGATAGAGTAGAAAATAGCATGAAATTATTTCGTAGGCGCGATCATGCACTCGGAGCGGTCATGAGTGCTCAGCCTCTGTATGTTGGTCGACCGGCGTTTCGCTACGCCGATGAAAATTATGGTGCCTTCCGCGATGATCTACAGATGAATCGCAAGGGTATGTTGTACGTGTCGGCTAACGATGGGATGTTACATGCGCTCGACGCAGCAACCGGAGCTGAAGTGTGGGCTTTTATTCCAGCAGCAATACTGCCTAACTTACACCAATTAGCCGACACTCAATTTGGCCAACAGTCGACTTACGTCCTTGATGGCTCACCTGTTGCTGGCGATATTTGTCCTGGTGTCGCTCCTGTCAGTTGCGCTGCCTCAGCATGGCGCACTATTTTGGTGGGGGGCTTAGGTGCAGCGGGACGCGAATTTTTTGCTCTGGACGTGACTGATCCTGATAAGCCTAAGCCGCTATGGCGATTCAATCTATCCAACGATGACGATCTCGGCTATGCCATGGGTAAGCCCATTATTACTAAGCGCCGTGACGGGCGCTGGATTGTCGCTGTCACATCGGGCTATAACAACATTCAACCCGGGAGTGGGCAGGGTGTTTTATTTATTCTTGATGCATATTCCGGTGAGCTGCTGCAGAAAATTACTACAGGTGTAGGTAGTACGGCTTTCCCAGCAGGCCTTGCGCAGATCAATGCGTGGGTTGACTCGGCTTTAGATAATACGGCCAGCCGATTCTACGGCGGTGATTTACTCGGTAATCTCTGGCGATTTGATGTTGACGATCTCTATCCGCCATCGGGTCGTGAAGCGGTGCTTCTTGCAAATTTTATCAATGATCAAAAGGTGCAAGCGATTACTACGCGACCCGAATTATCTGAAGTGCGAGCAGGAACGCAAAAAATACCAGTGATAAGCCTAGGTACTGGAAGCTATTTGGGGATGAGCGATCTTGCTGACAAGTCGGTTCAGTCTATTTATACAATTAAAGATGAACTCTTGAGTACAGGAATGGGTGATGTACGCGCTTCGGGAAAGTTGATAAAGCAAACACTGGCACAAGGTACCAACGCTAATGAAATAAATGGATCAACGACTATGGCAGTAGATTGGCTAAGTAATGCGGGTTGGTATGTGGATTTAAATACTATTCAAAATTCCGGGGAGCGTGTTTCCTTGGATCCCGAGCAGCAGCTGGGTATTTTGCGGGTTGTGTCGAATGTACCCGATCAAGTAGCTTGCCGTCCAACAGCACAAAGTTGGATCTATGAATTCGATTATCTAACCGGTAGCTATTTGCCCTTAGCTACCAGGCGGGTTGTGGCTAGAAAAATTTCAGACAGCAGTCTGACTGCAGGAATGCGAACCATCAAATTGGGAGAAAAAATCCTGGGCTTATTGACAGATGAAAGCGGAAAAGTAACGAATTTCAGTAGTGTTGCTCCGACCGCTACAGTCAATTCAGTCAGGCGTGTTTCCTGGCGTGAGCTCGATGAGCAGTAGAAAAAATGGCTTTTTCGGGTTGATTACACTGGGCATACATGCATGTGTAGCAGGTATATTTTTTTATGTAGTGAGCATGAAATCAAATGCTACATTTTTTTCATCCCAAACTATACCCATCAAACTCACTCAAATAAAAACCTCGGTATCTTCGTCGGTTAAAAGTACAGAGTCATCAGAGACTCAAAAAAATGAATCTGTAATGCAAACTAATGAAGTCCTACCCTATGCCGTATTTACTCACTACCTGCCAGCATCGCAATTAGATGTTAAGCCGCAAGTAGTCAGAGACATAGACCCCAATTTACTAGAGAACTTTCGTGGTGTAGAAGCACAATGGTTAAATTTAATCGTATTAATCAACGAGTATGGTGATGTAGATAAGGTTATTTTTGATGCCTACTCTAGCGATACTCATTTGCCTGATAGTCTGATAAACGATCTTAAGCAGCGCTTTATGGAAGCACGATTTCTGCCGGGAAGATTAAAAGATCAATCGGTAGCCAGCGAACTACGTATACGTGTTCGTTTAGAGTAACGGCTAAAAAAACGTGGCCTTTTGCAGTAGTCAGGCGCAAATTAAAATTAACTCACGGCACAAATGAATAAATTTTATGTGGGAGGCACTCACTGGCCTTGCGACAGTGGCATGCGCGGGTAACATGGCCTGCGCACACCACCATCGATTCGGTCAGTACTCATGGCGTGGCCCTCATTGTTTGACATGAACTACCATGTCAGCGCCCACATTCACCCACCACTTTTCAATGACGGCTAACTGATAGATAAGCTATGCAGGGCTTGGTTCATAGTCCAACAATTGAGCATCAAACCATTAACGTGGTATGCCTTTACGTACTAAGTTAACTACGGCAAGCACTATGACTGCACCCAATAAAGACACCACGAGCGACCCCAAGCTAAAGTCACTTTGATTGATGGTGCCAGTACCAAACAGCGGAGCCAGCAGCCAGCCGCCTATCAGAGCTCCCACCACACCGACGGCCACATTAAGTACGATGCCTTGTTGCTCGTCCGTCTTCATGATCACACTGGCAGCCCAGCCGAGTAATCCACCTACCACTATCCAAATAATAAAATTCATTTTGTCTCTCCAGTCAACACTAAGGAAGACCGCACTATCGGCAGCCTTTGCGTTAGGCAGGCACGATGGTGGCTGGTTCATCTCGAATGCACCTCACATGATTGCGATGAATTGTGTGCGAGACTATCCTTGGGCAGACTAAGGCAAAGGTTCAGCCCTTTACCTCATCTGGCAGTATTTCTTGGTTGCATGCACAATAGGACTTGTGGAAGTTAAGAAATTTCTCTTTTTGCATGATTACGTCAGATTAGCAATTTTTTTAAGGAAGTCCATGCGGTATAAAAAGAACGTATGGAGTGCGTATAGCGCTCTGGTATTTTCAGCCTTGTTCGCCTCGAGTGCGCAAGCATCGCCATTAAAAATAGATGTCGCCAAAAGTTCTGTTACTGCAGTCTTCAAACAGATGGGTGTTTCAGTAGAAACCAAGTTTAATAAATTTGCAGCTCAGATAGACTACGACACGACCAAACCGCAAAACTCTAAAGCGAATGTGGATATAGATATTGTCAGCTTTGATTTGGGTGACCCGGATTACAACCAGGAAGTGCAGAAAAAAGAATGGTTTCACGGTGCCCAGTTTCCAAAAGCGAATTTCACTTCAGGAAAAATTTTATCGTCGACTCCAGGAAAACTCGAAGTCACTGGCAAGTTGACCATCAAAGGAAAGACAGCTGATGTAGCGTTTGTGCTGAACGCAAAAAAAGAGGGGGCAGTTCAAGTCTTTGAGGGTAGTCTGCCTATCAAGCGTTTGGCATTTGGTATCGGTGAAGGAACGTGGAAAGATACCAGCGTTGTGGCCGATGAAGTCATCATCAAATTTCGTATAGTCGGAACTCAATAAAAGGAAAGTCTCATGAAGGTCGTCACTCTGCTGATTGCAAGTATGTTGTCTGTAGGTGTTACTACAGCGTCAGCGCAAAGCTATACCATCGACCCTGGTCATACCTACCCCAGCTTCGAAGCTGATCATTTAGGCTTATCTTTTTGGCGTGGAAAATTTACTAAGACCAGTGGCAAAGTTGTGCTCGATCGTTCTGCTGCAACCGGTGGAAGTGTAGAAATCACCATCGATGCGAGTTCGATAGATTTTGGTCACACAAAAATGAATGAAAATGCTCGCGGAAAAGATATGTTTAACGCGGAAAAATTTCCAACCATCGCGTACAAAAGCAATGCACTTAAGTTTGATGGTGAAAAACTAGTGGCAGTCGAAGGTGAGATGACGTTACTGGGAGTGACCAAGCCTATGTCGTTAAAAATTAATCACTTCAAATGTATTATGCATCCACTGCTCAAACGCGAGGTTTGTGGTGCCGATGCTTCTGCTCGCTTTGACCGCAGTGATTTTGGCCTGAGCTACGGTATTCCTCGCTTTGCACCTGAAGTGAAATTACAAATACAAGTGGAAGCTGTTCGTGCGGATTAATATTTTTACTCGTTGGTTAGTCGCTAGCGCACTAGCATCTCTTACTGCATTCAGTAACGCAGAAATTATAGACCTCCACACGGGTAGTGAAATTTCGGATGCTGCGCTGGTAGAGATTTTGAAATCAGCTGATGTGGTATTACTTGGTGAATTGCATGACAACAAATTTCATCATGAGTTGCGCGGTAGCTTGATTGCACGATTTGCAAATTCACAGCGCAGTATTGTTAGCGAACATCTGCCTGCGCCTTTACAGGTGTCATTTGGTTCAGACACGAAATCAGATTTAGAAGCTGCTGGTTTTGATCCTGAAGGATGGGGTTGGCCAGTACATCAGTCTTTGTATGATCACTTGCGCGAAAAAGGACTGGCTGTGTTTGGAGGCAATCTCCCTAAAGCAGAAGCACGTCAGATTTTTTTGCAAGGTGCGAGTGGATTGCCAGACCGGATGGCAAAGACCTATGCGCAGTCGCGTCTGGATGAAAAGGCTGAACGCGCCTTAGATCGCGATCTTGTGGATGGTCACTGTGGTAAATTGCCCGATAAATATTTGCTGAGGATGCGTTTTGCTCAGCGCATCACTGATTTATCAATGACGCATGCACTATTAGATCATCGTCCAGCAGTACTGGTTGCGGGTAATGGTCATGTACGCAAAGACTATGGGGTACCGCAAATTCTTTCTTCAGTAGCTCCATCACTTCGTTTAGTAAGCATAGGTTTTCTTGAACGAAGCAGCGATACGCCAGGTTTACTCAAATCAGTGCTAGGTCAGTATGACTATGTTTGGCTCACTGATCGTGCAGAGCGTCAGGATCCCTGCGAAAATTTTAATCTTAAGTAAGTTCTTACAAATTCACTAAAGGCCACGCATGTTTAGATCGTTTTTTCTGGCTCGACAATGGGCATTATGGGCTTGGCCTGGTGCTGCGCT
The DNA here is from genome assembly GCA_032111105.1 of Burkholderiaceae bacterium. Classification (GTDB taxonomy): domain Bacteria; phylum Pseudomonadota; class Gammaproteobacteria; order Burkholderiales; family Burkholderiaceae_D; genus Pernthalerella. The sequence continues at coordinate 7,397 of JAULVH010000039.1, forward strand.
AATTTTTTGCGGCACGTGGTATCAGGTTCAGATTGATGTAAAGATCAACGACTGGTTTGGTAGTTTTTATGATGTCGTTCAAAAAGCCTTGAGTCAGCCTGGTGCCGTGAGCATCGACGAATTTTTTGGTTTTCTATTAAGTTTCGCCGAGCTTGCAGGTATTTATGTTCTGGTGGCGGTTGTGCTGGGTTTTTATACCAAGCATTGGGTATTTCGCTGGCGACAGTCGATGAATGATTTTTATATGAATCATTGGACTAGCCTTCGTCATATCGAGGGTGCGAGTCAGCGCGTTCAAGAAGATACCAAACGATTTGCCTCCATCATGGAAACATTGGGCTCTAATATGATGGATTCCATCATGACCTTGTTTGCCTTTCTACCTATATTATGGACGTTGTCGAAAAAGGTTAGCGAAGTTCCGATCTTTGGTCAGGTAGAGCACGCGCTTGTTTACGTCGCGATTTTATTTGCGTTATTGGGTACGGTAGCTTTGGCTTTAATTGGTGTCAAACTACCCGGACTCGAATTTAACAATCAGCGCGTAGAAGCCGCTTACAGAAAAGAATTGGTGCACGCTGAGGATGATGTGAATAGGGGCAGTGCACCTGTTGTAAAAGATTTGTTTGATCAGGTACGTCAAAATTATTTCCGTCTTTTCTTTCACTATATGTATTTTGATATAGCGAAATTTTCGTATCTACAATTTGGTGTTTTGGTTCCCTATATTGCCCTTGGCCCAACGGTGGTTGCCGGTGCAATCACCTTAGGCTCTATGCAGCAGATCGTTCGTGCGTTCGGTCGCGTAGAAATGTCGTTTCAGTTTTTGGTTCGTAGCTGGAGCACGATAGTTGAGCTTATATCTGTCTATAAACGCCTGCGCGCTTTTGAAGCACAGGTAGTACTTATTGAGTCAGCAGCCAGAGCTGAGGCAGCCAAATCGACAGGCGATACTAACTAAGTAACTGCATACCCCGGGCCGTTTTGAACAGGCCCGGGTCTTTCCCTTTCTCGCGTTCTGTTTTTTCATTCTTTGCGTGCTCGCTCAGCCTAGCAGGCTCTGCGTTCAACCTCACTATCCGTTAAAAATACTCCGCACGTTCGTTCGTTTTGTGGGAATGCTTTTTCGATATCACTATCGATATAAGTGAACTATTTTTGCATCTGCACTAAGTAATGAGGCTAAATTTTGCAAGGATATTCAGTGCGTAAGCCCACACTTACTTGCCCGATATTTTGCACCGCAGCATGCATTATCCTTACCAACTGTTAGTAATCTTCAAAGAACAAAATGCGTAATTTGACGGTTTATTCTTTCTTTATTGAGGAAAACCTGTACATAATTAATTTTGAAAAAAACCACGTAATTTTTTACGATATTAAGCAGATCAAGGTATTACAAAAAATAAAACTTTAAAGTCAAAGTCTGCATAAGACAGACCACCCTGACAAAAAATGTTCGTGGGAGACAAGATGCACGCGGAGCAAAAGCACCACATTGAGACAGTGATGCAAGTGGCTGAGCTGACCAGACAAACGCCGTCTGCTTTGCTGCATGACGAAATTATTCGTGATTCCTGGATGCGTTGTGTGCATGAGCACAAACTCGATCCTGCCCGCATGCAAGAAGCAATCATCCTGCCTCAACAACAGATACGCGAGCGTCAAGATCAGATTGAAGAATTTCTTCATATCGCACGTCATGGCCTGGAAACGTTGTATCACCAGGTGGCTGGTTTAGGGTATGTGGTTCTACTGACCGATGCGCGTGGGGTAACGGTAGATTTTATTGGCGATCTGCAGCTCGACCCCAGTCTCAGAAAAGCAGGTCTGTATCTGGGTTCTGACTGGAATGAAATCAATGCAGGTACCTGCGGTGTAGGAACATGCATTAGCACCGGTCAGGCCTTGACGGTTCATCAGGGTGATCATTTCGATGCGACGCATATTCCTTTAACGTGTACCGCGGCGCCCATCTACGATGCTATGGGCCAGATGAAGGCCGTGCTGGATATTTCAGCGTTAACTTCTCCTGGTAAAAAAGAAAGTCAGCATCTGGCACTGCAAATGGTGCGCATGTATTCGCATCAAATTGAGAATGCCTATTTTCTTCATCGTTTTCGTCATGAGTGGATACTCCGATTATCCACCGCGCCAGAATTTCTCGAAGTGAGTCCCGAGTACCTGATCGCTATTGATGCCTCGGGTAACGTGATAGGTCACAATCGTCGCGCGCAATTAATTTTTGGCGATAGTCCGCAGGAATTAATCGGGCGCCGCATAGATACGCTGCTGACTATTTCTACCAATGATTTGCATCGATTCGTTGCTGTGCAACCTGTAGATCGTCGCGCGCTAATGATTAGCGGTACTCAAAAGCTCGTATTTTTATCTGCGCTGGCACCGGCGCGCTTGATCTCAGATGATGCGCGCGCTCGCAGTGAGCCACCTACGCCGGAGCCATTATCTGCACTGTCGGGTGGTGATCCCACACTGGACCGTCAAATTTCTCGTGCAGCGCGTCTGATTAATTCGCCTATCAGTATTTTAGTCACCGGTGAGACAGGCTGCGGCAAAGAATATTTTGCTAAAGCGCTACATCAAAGTAGTGAGCGACGTAACGGGCCATTCATACCAGTTAACTGTGCGGCTATTCCAGATACGCTGATTGAAAGCGAATTGTTTGGCTACGCGCCCGGCAGCTTCTCTGGTGCGGCTCCCAAGGGCAAGCGCGGACTCATACAAGAAGCTGACGGCGGTACGCTGTTCTTAGATGAGATAGGCGACATGCCCAAGCCTTTGCAGGCGCGTTTATTACGGGTGCTCTCTGAGAAAGAAGTTTTGCCGGTAGGGGCCACTCGTGCAGTTCAGGTCAATATACGCGTGGTCGCTGCCACACACTGCGCGCTGGAATCGCTGGTCCGCGAAGGACATTTTCGGGATGATTTGTACTATCGCTTAAGCGGAGCGCATTTCACGCTACCGCCGGTGCGAGAGCGTAAAGATTTACCTTGGATCATAGACCGAGTTCTGACGCTGCATGGTCATAAATTACCTAATCAATCTGTGCCTGGCTTGCATGCCGATGCACTTGCCGTGTTACTTGCGCATGCGTGGCCGGGCAACTTGCGTGAATTGCGCAATGTGATTGAATTCTCATCTGCGGTTTGTCGCGACAATCAGATTACGTTGGCTGATTTGCCTGAATACTTACAGACTCCACTCAACGATATGCGCTCAGTCCAGGCACCGTTCCAGGGTCTTTCTTTAAACAGTAGTGAGGCGAGTCAGCTAATAGCACAGCTACGTGCTGCACGGTGGAATGTCACTGCGGCAGCTAATGCTCTTGGGATTTCCCGTATGACGTTGTATCGCCGCATGAAGCGGTACGGTATCGAACACCCGCAGTAAAGCAGTAATCGTTGCACTAAAGGTGTTACAGCTGTCACAGAGGCGCATGTGACAGTTGTCTATTCAGAGCATCTGGTAGCAGAGAATTTTTTCTGTGCGATGAAGCATGAAAATCGAAAAAGTATATCGATTCAACTGCTTACAGGATGCATCTGGATTTTGTTCTAGGTAGAGCGTCGTTGGCACGTCAATTGCAACACAGAGTGTGGTTCGACCTTTATAGGCGGACTGCCGTCAGGCAGCAGCAGTACAACCCCGGCAAAAAAGTCGTCCGGTCTCACAAGACTGGGTCGTTCAAAAATATAGGAGACAAAAATGACAGATAAACAAAGGCCATTTGGTGTTTCGATGACGGATAGAGAACTTGCAGAATGTATGCATGCAGATGAGTCCGCATTCCGCTCCCCGATTCCTACGCAAATGGTATCGAACGGTGAATACAATCCGCTGCCACAGACAGAAAATCAGCGTAAGGTTGAATTCCTGATTAAAGAAATGGCTGACAAAGAAGCCAAACGACATAATATGACACGTCGTCAGTTCCTTGCGACGTCAGCGGGTATGGCGACTGCATTCGTCGCTATGAACCAAGTGTATGGCAATGTCTTTGAAGTTGATGAGGCAGAAGCTAAGAATTTAGATGCAGCAGGCGATCGTAAAGCCAAGTACAAAGGCCAGTTTATTTTTGATGATCAGACACACTTCATACGCGACGACTTTAAAGAAGAAGGTCTGTTGGGTCTGACCAAGTGGGCTGAAGGTGCAGGCGTTAACAAGAACATTAATAACATCCCAACCAACTTGTCCCGCTACAAGATGGATAACTACCTCAAGGAGATTTTCCTTGATTCAGATACATCCGTGTCGCTGCTCTCAGGCGCGCCATTTGATGATCCGAACTGGTGGTTGCTGTCGAATGACGCGATTCAAAATGCGTGTCGTTCTGTGAATAAGATGGCAGGCAGCGTTCGTATGTTGGGTCACTCCATCATCACGCCAAAATATCCTAACTGGATGGATGAAGTTGATCGTGCCATCGAAGAACTACATCCTGTGTCCTGGAAGTCGTACACCATTGGCGATCCGTTTGGTCCGTCAAAGTATGCGTGGCGCCTCGACGATGAGAAGCTCATGTACCCGTTCTACGAGAAAGCAATCAAGTCGGGTATCAACACGATTTGTATCCACAAAGGCTTGATGCCACGTGACTACGAGAAGGCCTTTGCTGGAACGTGGGAGCATGCAACCGTCAATGACCTCGGCCAAGCCGCTAAAGACTTCCCGAAGATGAACTTCGTGATTTATCACGCAGCTCTGCGTCCATGGTTAGCTGATAAGCCTGATATGGAAATGGCTCAGTTCGAGAAGAACGGCTACATCCAGTGGTCAACTGACCTGGCACGTATTCCAGAGAAGTATGGCGTTAACAACGTTTACGCTGAATTGGGTTCCGTGTTTGCGTCAACAGCGGTTACTGATCCGAAGTTCTGCTCAGCCTTTGTTGGTCAGCTCGTTAACCTGATGGGTCCAGACCGTGTAGTTTGGGGTACTGACTCTGTCTGGTACGGCTCACCTCAGTGGCAGATCGAAGCGATGCGTCGCTTAGAAATCCCTGAGAGCATCATGAAGAGCCAGGGTTGGAAGATTCCTCTGGGCGATGGTCGTGGTACGGTCAAGAACAAGATCTTCGGTCTCAACTCAGCCAAGCTGTACAAGCTTGACGCGCAGAAGATGGCCGCAGATGCGATGACGACGCCGTTTGACAACGACATGATCGCGAAGATGAAGGCCGAGTATCTGGCTATGGGCGGCTCACGTAGCAATGCTGCGTATGGCTACATCGCCAAACAAGGCCGGGAGTTTGATCTCGGCGTTTAATACCGTGAGGTGACCGTATGCCGGTTCGCCGGCATACGGCACACGCACTGTATCGCTGATTGAGAACAGGAGGACGAAATAATGAAATCTATAAAAAGCACGCTAGTCTTGGGGCTGATGCTGGCATTGGTTGGGGGCGTCGCGGTGGCAGATCATCACGGCGAGAAAAAGACACGCGTGGGTACCTGCGAAGATGCGAAAAAGCAGCAGGACTATTTTTGCGAC